>NZ_FMDK01000618.1 GCF_900091995.1 Streptomyces sp. MnatMP-M17 | reverse complement strand
CTTCACGCGCTTCCCCTCGCCCTCTCGGCCGTCCCGCGCCGCGGCGGGCGCGACGCGCGTCCATCCTGCCCCGGAGCTCGGGCCACTGTCCCCTCACACCGGCCCACCCACACGCTTTGCTCACGCAAGCGAACAATTCACGCCAGTGAATCCATCAATCCGACCGACACCACAAAGCCCCCGACCCCCGGCACCGCAAAACTCCAGCCATCGCCAAGCCCCCGGCAGCACGAAGCCCCGGCCGCTCGGCGGCCGGGGCTCCCGTTTCAGGACTGTTGGTCTCACACACCCGAACCTGCGGGCACGGAGTCGGTCGCCTCCGTCCACAGATCCTGCTCGGCGCGATCCGCCTGGATCTGGCGGTACACGAGGAGCCCGCCAATGGCGGCCAGTGCGATCAGGAGAAGCTTCTTCACCGCGCGACCTCGTCTTTCCTTGACGTAGGGGACTTCTGGCGCCCGACTATACACACCGACCGATACCGATCGGTGACCTGTCCGCAACCCAACTCGGGCCTTCATCAGGCAGAAAACACAGCCGGTCGAAAGGACTACGAAATGCAATCGGGCCCATACGGAGGCGTTCCGTACGGACCCGATTGTCGCGGTGGGGCTAACAGGATTTGAACCTGTGGCCTCATCCTTATCAGGGATGCGCTCTAACCAACTGAGCTATAGCCCCGCGCTGCCCCTGAAGATTAGCGCACTCCAGGGCCAGCCCCAAAATCGATACCCGCCGCTCACTCGTCCTCGGCGAGCGTGAGCTCAACACCGCCCACGAAGCCCGCCGACAGGTTGTAGATGAAGGCTCCGAGCGTCGCCAGCGCCGTCGCCAGAACCACATCGATCACCGCGATGACCGACGTGAAGATAAGCACCCGCGGCAGCGAGAGGAACGACTGGAGATCGAAGCCGTTGCTCTCGTTCGAGCCCGTGGCCTCGCTGATCGTTCCGCCGACGGTCGAGAAGACGCCCATCGCGTCCATGACCATCCACAGCACCGCGGACGCGACGACCGTGCAGACGCCCAGTGCGATGGAGAGCAGGAAGCTCACCTTCATCACCGACCACGGATCGGCCTTCGCCACCCGCAGCCGGGCCTTGCGCGTACGCGGAGTCGTCCGCGCGCCCGTCCTCGGACGGCGTACGGCCGAGGTCGTGGCCGCGCCGCCGGCCAGAGGCCCGGACGCTCCGGGCATGCCCGGGGATCCCCCGGGCATGCCCGGCTGCTGTCCCTGCTGCCCGCCCTGCGTTCCCCCGCCTGGCGAGGGATACGCCTGCGGCGGGTGATACGGCTGCGCGGTCGGCTGCGACTGCTCAGCGCCATAGCTTTCGTACGGGGGCGTGTGCCCCCGGGTATCGGTCACCGTTACCCCCTGGGAGTCCGTGGCAGGGCCACGGGCAACGTTCGCTCCGGAAGCGGCCGATCCGGCGCCCGTGGCTCCACTCACGCTCTACTCCTCGTGCTCCCCGGCCGAGGGCGGATTGCCCTCGGCGACGACCTCGGCCGTACCCGCCTCATCGGTCCCCGGGTCATCGGTCCCGTCGACCTCTTCCGCCTCGCGGCCGGCCTCGGCATTGCGCGCGATACCGACGACGGCATCACGCTTGCCCAGATTGATCAGTTGGACGCCCATGGTGTCACGGCCCGTCTCCCTGACTTCGTTGACTCGCGTGCGAATCACACCGCCGCCGAGGGTGATGGCAAGGATCTCATCCGTTTCCTCGACCACCAGCGCGCCGACGAGCGATCCGCGGTCCTCCACAATCTTGGCGGCCTTGATTCCGAGGCCACCACGACCTTGGACGCGATACTCGTCCACGGCGGTTCGCTTCGCGTACCCGCCATCTGTAGCGGTGAACACGAACGTACCGGGCCTGACGACATTCATCGACAGCAGTTCGTCGCCTTCGCGGAAACTCATCCCCTTGACACCCGATGTGGCTCGCCCCATCGGACGCAGGGCATCGTCCGTAGCGGTGAACCGGATCGACTGGGCCTTCCTGCTGATGAGCAGCAGATCGTCCTCGGCCGACACCAGTTCGGCGCCGATCAGCTCGTCGTCGGCGCCCGCCTCGGTCTCCCGGAGGTTGATCGCGATGACACCGCCCGCACGGGGCGAGTCGTAGTCCTTCAGAGGGGTCTTCTTCACCAGACCCGCCTTGGTCGCCAGAACCAGATACGGCACGGCGTCATAGTCCCGGATCGCCAGGATCTCGGCGATCCGCTCGTCAGGCTGGAAGGCCAGAAGATTGGCCACATGCTGACCTCGGGCGTCGCGGCCCGCGTCCGGCAGCTCGTACGCCTTGGCGCGGTAGACCCGGCCCTTGTTCGTGAAGAACAGCAGCCAGTGGTGGGTCGTGGAGACGAAGAAGTGGTCGACGATGTCGTCTTCCTTGAGCTTCGTACCCCGTACGCCCTTGCCGCCGCGCTTCTGCGAGCGGTAGTCGTCCGCCTTCGTACGCTTCACATAGCCGCCACGCGTGATGGTGACGACGATGTCCTCCTCGGCGATCAGGTCCTCCATGGACATGTCACCGTCGAAGGGCACCAGCTTCGAACGCCGGTCGTCGCCGAATTTGTCGACAATGACGGCCAGTTCCTCGCTGACGATCCGGCGCTGCTTCTCCGGCGAGGCCAGGATCGCGTTGTACTCGTTGATCTTCTGCTGGAGCTCGTCGTGCTCCGCGACGATCTTCTGCCGCTCCAGGGCCGCCAGCCGGCGGAGCTGCATCTCCAGGATCGCGTTCGCCTGGATCTCGTCGATCGCGAGCAGGCCCATCAGGCCCGTACGCGCGGTCTCGACCGTGTCGCTGCGCCGGATCAGCGCGATGACCTCGTCGATCGCGTCGAGCGCCTTGAGCAGACCGCGCAGGATGTGCGCCCGCTCCTCGGCCTTGCGCAGCCGGAACCTCGTCCTGCGGACGATGACCTCGATCTGGTGCGTCACCCAGTGGCGGATGAACGCGTCCAGGGAGAGCGTGCGCGGCACACCGTCGACCAGCGCCAGCATGTTCGCGCCGAAGTTGGTCTGGAGATCGGTGTGCTTGTATAGATTGTTCAGTACGACCTTGGCGACCGCGTCCCGCTTCAGTACGACGACCAGCCGCTGGCCCGTACGCGAGGAGGTCTCGTCGCGGACGTCCGCGATACCGCCGATCTTTCCGTCCTTGACGAGATCGGCGATCTTCTGCGCGAGATTGTCCGGATTGGTCTGGTACGGAAGCTCCGTGACCACCAGGCACTGACGGTTCTGGATCTCCTCGACCTCGACCACCGCGCGCATCGTGATCGAACCGCGGCCCGTGCGGTACGCGTCCTCGATGCCCTTGCGGCCCACCACCAGCGCGCCGGTCGGGAAGTCGGGGCCCTTGATCCGCTCGATCAGCGCGTCGAGCAGCTCCTCGTGCGTGGCCTCCGGGTGCTCCAGCGCCCACTGCGCACCCGCCGCGACCTCCCGCAGATTGTGCGGCGGGATGTTCGTGGCCATACCGACGGCGATGCCGGCCGAGCCGTTGATCAGCAGATTCGGGAACCGCGCCGGCAGGACCGTCGGCTCCTGGTTACGGCCGTCGTAGTTGTCCGTGAGGTCGACGGTGTCCTCGTCGATGTCCCGGAGCATCTCCATCGACAGCGGCATCATCTTGCACTCGGTGTACCGCATGGCCGCGGCCGGGTCGTTGCCCGGAGAACCGAAGTTGCCGTTGGAGTCCACCAGCGGCATCCGCATCGACCACGGCTGCGCCAGCCGGACGAGCGCGTCGTAGATCGAGGAGTCGCCGTGCGGGTGGTACGTACCCATGACGTCACCGACGACGCGGGCGCACTTGTAGAAGCCCTTCTCGGGCCGGTAGCCGCCGTCGTACATCGCGTACAGCACACGCCGGTGGACGGGCTTGAGACCGTCCCGTACGTCGGGCAGCGCGCGCGACACGATGACGGACATCGCGTAGTCGAGATACGAGCGCTGCATCTCCGTCTCGAGCCCGACCGGCTCGACGCGCAGGGCCAGGCCCTCCACGGCGGTGGCGGTCTCCGGAGCGCCGGGCTCGGGGACGGCGGGTGTGTCTGGGGTGTGAGGGGTGTTCTCGTCGGCCATTGCTGGTCAGTGTTCCTTTCGGCCTTTTCGCTTTCGGCCTTTTCGAATCCGTGAGCTGAGATCCGTGGGCTGGATCCGTCAGCTGTGACCGACTCAGATGTCGAGGAAGCGGACGTCCTTGGCGTTGCGCTGGATGAAGGAGCGCCGTGCCTCGACGTCCTCACCCATCAGCACCGAGAACAGATCATCGGCCTGGGCGGCGTCGTCCAGGGTGACCTGGCCGAGCACGCGGTGGTCGATGTCCATGGTGGTGACCCGCAGCTCCTCGGCGTTCATCTCGCCCAGACCCTTGAAGCGCTGGATCGAGTCCTCGCGGATGCGCTTGCCGTTCTGCTTGCCCAGCTCGACCAGGGCGTCGCGCTCGCGGTCGGAGTACGCGTACTCGAAGTCGTCCCGGCCCCACTTGATCTTGTAGAGCGGCGGACGCGACAGATACACATGCCCGGCCTCGACCAGCGGACGCATGAAGCGGAACAGGAACGTCAGCAGCAGCGTGTTGATGTGCTGGCCGTCGACGTCGGCGTCCGCCATCAGGATGATCTTGTGATAGCGGAGCTTCTCGATGTCGAAGTCCTCGTGCACACCCGTGCCGAACGCCGAGATCAGCGCCTGTACCTCGGTGTTCTGGAGGATCTTGTCGATCCGCGCCTTCTCGACGTTCAGGATCTTGCCGCGGATCGGCAGGATCGCCTGGTACATCGGATTGCGGCCGGACTTCGCGGAACCGCCGGCCGAGTCACCCTCGACGATGAAGATCTCGCACTTGGACGGATCGTTCGACTGGCAGTCGCTCAGCTTGCCGGGCAGCGACGCGCTCTCCAGCAGGCCCTTGCGACGGGTGAGATCGCGTGCCTTACGGGCGGCGACCCGGGCCGTGGCGGCCTGGATCGACTTGCGGATGATGTCCGCGGCCTCGTTCGGATTGCGGTCGAACCAGTCCGTCAGATGCTCATGGACGACCTTCTGGACGAAGGTCTTCGCCTCGGTGTTGCCCAGCTTGGTCTTCGTCTGACCCTCGAACTGGGGCTCGCCCAGCTTCACCGAGATGATCGCCGTCAGACCTTCACGGATGTCCTCACCGGTGAGATTGTCGTCCTTCTCACGCAGGAACTTCTTCTCGCGCGCGTACCGGTTGACCAGACCTGTCAGAGCGGCCCGGAAGCCCTCTTCGTGCGTACCGCCCTCATGCGTGTGGATGGTGTTCGCGAAGGAGTACACACCCTCGCTGTACTGCGCGTTCCACTGCATCGCGATCTCGACGGAGAGCAGCCGTTCTTTGTCCTCGGCCTCCACGTCGATGACCGTCGGATGGATCAGCTCGCCCTTGCGCGAGTTCAGGTACTTCACGAAGTCGACAATGCCGCCCTCGTAGTAGTACTTGACCGTACGCGCGGACTCCGCCTCCGGGCCCTCCGTGACATCCGCGCCCGCGACATCGGCGCCCGCGACGGCCTTGGCCGACTCGCGCTCGTCCGTCAGGGTCAGGGTGAGCCCCTTGTTGAGGAAGGCCATCTCCTGAAAACGGCGTGACAGCGTCTCGAAGGAGTACTCGGTGGTCTCGAAGATGTCCGGGTCGGCCCAGAACGTCACGGACGTACCGGAGTCGCCCGTCTCCTCGTTGCGGAGCAGCGGGGCCGTCGGCACACCGAGCTTGTAGTCCTGCGTCCAGCGGTAACCGTCGGTCCTGACCTCGACCGCGACCTTCGACGACAGGGCGTTGACGACCGAGACACCGACGCCGTGCAGACCGCCGGAGACGGCATAGCCACCACCGCCGAACTTGCCGCCCGCGTGCAGCACCGTGAGCACGACCTCGACGGCCGGCTTGTTCTCGGAGGGGACGATGCCCACCGGGATACCGCGCCCGTTGTCGATCACGCGCACCCCGCCGTCGGCGAGGATGGTGACGTCGATGGAGTCCGCGTGCCCCGCCAGGGCCTCGTCGACGGAGTTGTCGACGACCTCGTACACCAAGTGATGCAGTCCACGCTCACCGGTCGAGCCGATGTACATGCCGGGCCGCTTGCGAACCGCGTCAAGGCCTTCGAGAACGGTGATGGCACTGGCGTCGTACGAGGCGGTGACCTCGCCGTTCTCACCGGTGGCGGTGGACGGAGTCTTCTCATTGGGGTTGCCGGAATCGGCCACGAAGCGCCCTTTCTGGCACAGCACAGGCCGTCCTCCGAGCAAGCGGGACCGGCTGCGTCGTTCGGCTTGTGTCAGCATCTGTTGACGGTTCCCGCAAGCGCAGCGGGATTTCCCATCAGTCTACCGGTAGCGCCGACCCGAATGGGGGTTTGCCGGTACCTGAGTCCGCATGTGCCGCCCTGAATGAGCGCCTGCCGACTCCCCATATTCGGGAAGGGGCTCCAAGAGGCTCACACGGGCATTGAGCGCTTCGGGCTGTCAACCTCCCGCTACGGTGAGGGACGCCGCGGTCTTCCCGGGCGCTCTCGCAGGTCGGCGGGCGGGTCGGCGGGCGGGCCGGAGCGGGGAGGGACGCCGGAAGGGTGGACGGCGGAAGGGCAGAGGGCGGGCGGAGACAGGGCGGGGTGTGTCCCGCGTCAGGAAGGTTTCCCTTGTCGCGTCACGGCGGATCCGCTCACTCACTCGTACGAGTGAGAACGTACGGGCTGCTGCCGGCAAGCCGTACGGCCGGCCCGGGAGGCTGCTGTACGGCCGGTCCGTGGTACGGCCAACCCGTGCAGCCGGTCCGTTCGGCCGGCTCCCGGGACCGTCAGCCGTAGGTGTCGCCCGGTCCCTTGCTGCCGGGCGCGCGCAGCCGGCCGTACCGCTGCGGCGGGCCACTGGGCCCCAGCACCTTGATCATCCGTACGGTGCCATGGCCCAGATCCTCGTTCAGCCGGGCCACCAGCCTGGGCGCCAGCAGTCGCAACTGCGTCGCCCACGCCGTCGAATCGCACTGGACCGTCAGGATCCGCTCGTCCTTGCCCTCGTCGTACCGCTGCGGCACACAGTGCTTCGCCACGTCCTCGCCGACGATCTGCGGCCAGCGGCCCATCACTCCGCCCACGGCGGCCGGTGTCTCCCAGCCCCGCTCCGTGATCAGCCGGTTGATCGCCGCGCCGAGCGGCAGTGGATCACGTCCGTCGGCCCCGGCGCCCGACCGCAGCCCGCCGCCCCATCTGGCCTGCTTCTTCTGCTGTACGGCGGCTCCGCGCGCCCGCGCCTGCTCCTTGGCCGCGCGCAGCGCGACCCGCGCCAGATCCACACCGGAGGACTCGGGCACCGACGGCGGCGCCGCACCGGGCACCGCGCCGGACGGCCCGGTGGGCAGCTCCGCGGGCGGCTCCGAGCCTCCGAGGCCGGTCATACGCGCTCCACCGCGCCCTCGGCCACCATGAAGCGGGCGCCTGCCAGCACTCCGGGGACGTCGTCGTCCACCGCCGCGGTCACCAGCACCTGCTCGCCCGGAACCACCAGTTCCGCGAGCCGCTCCCGCCGTCGCGCGTCCAGCTCGGCGAACACGTCGTCCAGCACCAGCACCGGCTCATTGCCCTCGGCGCGCAGCAGATCGTACGAGGCCAGCCGCAGCGCCAGCGCGTACGACCAGGACTCGCCATGGCTGGCGTATCCCTTCGCGGGCATACGGCCCAGATTCAGCACCAGATCGTCGCGGTGCGGACCGACCAGCGTCACACCGCGCTCGATCTCCTGCTTGCGCACTCCGGCCAGGGCGGCCAGAAGCTGTGCGTACAGCTCGTCGCGCGTATGCGCGGAGGCGGCGGCGTACGTGTCCAGGCCGGCCTCGGAGGCGTCGAGAGCGACAGCATCCAGAGCGACGGCGTCCAGGGCGGAGGAACGGTACTCCAGCGCCACCGGACCGCCACCGGGAGCGAGTTGCTCGTACGCCTTGTCCGTGAGCGGCTGAAGAGTCGCGATCAGATCGACCCGCTGCGCCAGCAACTCCGCGCCCGCGCGCGCGAGATGCTGGTCCCATACGTCCAGCGTGGAGAGATCCATGCCACGCCCGCCGTGCCGCCGTGCCATCGCCGCGGATTTCAGCAGGGTGTTGCGCTGTCTGAGCACCCGGTCGTAGTCGGAGCGCACTCCCGCCATCCGAGGTGAGCGCGCCGTGATCAGTTCGTCGAGGAACCGGCGGCGCTCGCCGGGATCGCCCTTCACCAGCGCCAGATCCTCAGGCGCGAACAGCACGGACCGTACTATCCCCAGCACATCACGCGGTCTGACCTGCGAGGACCGATTGATACGGGCGCGGTTGGCGCGGCCGGGATTCAGTTCGAGCTCGATCAGCTGCGAACGCTCGCCCTGGGTGACCGAGGCCCTGATCACCGCGCGGTCCGCACCCATCCGTACCAGCGGCG
The DNA here is from genome assembly GCF_900091995.1 of Streptomyces sp. MnatMP-M17. GTDB lineage: Bacteria > Actinomycetota > Actinomycetes > Streptomycetales > Streptomycetaceae > Streptomyces. The sequence goes on along the minus strand of NZ_FMDK01000618.1, from coordinate 4,297 downwards.
CGTCGGACGACACCCGGTGGCTGCCGAGGCTGGCCAGATAGCCGATGGCCTCGACCAGATTGGTCTTTCCCTGACCGTTCGCCCCGACAAAAGAGGTCACGCCCGGATCGAGCGGGACCTCGACCCGGGCGTAGGAACGGAAGTCGGCCAGCGACAGATGCGTGACGTGCATGGGTGTGCGTCGGCCTCCCCCGGCTCGGTTCTCTGCTTCTCCGCTGCGGTTTCTTCTTCCGCTTCTTTTCTGCTACTTCTTCGATGCGCTCGACTCGACCGCATGGCCGCCGAACTGGTTGCGCAGCGCCGCGACCATCTTCATCTGCGGCGAGTCGTCCTGCCGGGAGGCGAACCGCGCGAACAGCGACGCGGTGATCGCGGGCAGCGGCACCGCGTGGTTGATCGCCGCCTCGACCGTCCACCGGCCCTCGCCGGAGTCCTCCGCGAAGCCCCGCAGCCGGTCCAGATGCTCGTCCTCGTCCAGGGCGTTGACCGCCAGGTCCAGCAGCCAGGAACGGATGACTGTGCCCTCCTGCCAGGAGCGGAAGACCTCCCGGACATCGGTGACCGAGTCGACCTTCTCCAGCAGCTCCCAGCCCTCGGCATAGGCCTGCATCATGGCGTACTCGATGCCGTTGTGGACCATCTTGGCGAAGTGGCCCGCGCCGACCTTGCCGGCGTGTACGGAGCCGAAGTCGCCCTCGGGCTTGAGCGCGTCGAGGATCGGCTGGACCTGTGCCACATGCTCCGGGGTACCGCCGTACATCAGCGCATAGCCGTTCTCCAGGCCCCAGACGCCGCCGGAGACACCGCAGTCGACAAAGCCGATGCCCTTGATGCCGAGCTCCACGGCGTGCTTCTCGTCGTCCGTCCAGCGGGAATTGCCGCCGTCGACCACGACATCGCCGTGGGACAGCAGCGCGGCCAGCTCATCGATCGTCGCCTGGGTCGCGGCGCCGGCCGGCACCATCACCCAGATGGCCCGAGGGGCTTTGAGCTTGCTCACCAGCTCCTGAAGGCTGTGCACATCGGCAAGGTCAGGATTGCGGTCGTATCCGATGACGGTGTGGCCCGCGCGGCGGATGCGCTCGCGCATATTGCCGCCCATCTTGCCGAGACCGATGAGACCGAGCTCCATCAGGGATTCCTTAAGCGTTGAGGCGATTGCGTACCCGGATCCGAGCCTACGCCCGGATCCGGCCACTCACCTGTGGGGTCAGCCGCTCAGGCGTACCGGCATGATCAGGTACTTGTACGCGTCGTCCGCCTCCGCGTCGACGGCCGGCCGGCCGCTGAGCAGCGCCGGCTTGGTGGAGGTGGTGAACGCGAGCTGTGCCACCGGGGAGTCGATCGCGCTCAGACCGTCCAGCAGGAAGGTCGGGTTGAAGGCGATGGAGATGTCGTCGCCCTCAAGCTGCGCGTCGACGCGCTCCACAGCCTGTGCGTCGTCGCTGGAACCTGCCTCCAGGATCAGCACGCCCTGCTCGAAGCTGAGCCGCACCGGGGTGTTCCGCTCGGCGACCAGGGCCACACGCTTGACGGCCTCGACGAACGGAGCGGTCTCGATCACCGCGACCGAGTTGAACTCGGTGGGGAACAGCGTGCGGTACTTCGGCAGATCGCCTTCGAGCAGCCGGGTGGTGGTGCGCCGCCCGGCGCCCTCGAAACCGATCAGTCCCTCACCAGCACCGGACCCGGAGAGCGCCAACGTGACGGTGTCGCCGTTGGTGAGCGCCTTGGCGGTGTCCAGCAGCGTCTTGGCGGGCACCAGGGCGACCGCGGAGATCTCCGGGGACTCCGGCTTCCAGAGGAACTCACGGACCGCGAAGCGGTAGCGGTCGGTCGAGGCCAGGGTGACCGTGTCGCCCTCGATCTCGATCCGTACGCCGGTGAGCACCGGCAGCGTGTCGTCACGGCCCGCGGCGATGGCGACCTGGGAGGCGGCCGAGGCGAAGACCTCACCGGGGACGGTGCCGGTGGCCGTCGGCATCTGCGGCAGCGCCGGGTACTCGTCCACAGGGAGTGTGTGGAGCGTGAAGCGGGAGGAGCCGCAGACCACAGTCGCCCGTACACCGTCCGTGGAGATCTCCACGGGACGGTTGGGCAGGGCGCGGCAGATGTCGGCGAGGAGCCGGCCGGAGACGAGGACGGTGCCGTCCTCCTCGACCTCGGCGTCCACCGAGACCCGTGCCGAGACCTCGTAGTCGAAGCTGGAGAAGCTGAGGGCGCCGTCCTCCGCCCTCAGCAGAAGGCCCGCAAGTACGGGCGCCGGCGGACGGGCCGGGAGGCTGCGGGCCACCCAGGCCACCGCCTCCGCGAGTACATCGCGCTCCACCCGGATCTTCACCGGAACCGCCTCCTGCTGTTGCTGGCTCGCCCTGCTGGCCTTCGTCGTCGGCTGTGATGCCGGGGACCAGTCTGACGTACCGCACCGACACTCGGTGCGGCTGCGGGTCAAGTCGGTGCGAGAGGCGGCGGAGGCTCGGAGGCCGAGTTGTGCACAGGGCCCACTTCCAAGCGGATTCCCAGCTAACTCTAAGTGGGAGTAGTAGTAGGGCCTGTGGAAACCGTGGATAACGTCGTTTCCGCAGGTCAGACCCGCTTTTTTGTCCACCGGTCCTGTGGGCGCCACCCGTGGACAACTCGGTGGTTCTGTGGACACGCAAAAGTTCTGCACAACCGATGCACAGGACACAGGGAGTTCTCCCCAGTCCTGTCCCCAGCTTTACCCAGGTTCCCCACAGCCCAATCCGGCTTCCTGGTGTGACGCCTTTCACTCGACTCAGCGATCCCGGGTGTTTCGTTGCCGAACAGTGGACAGGGATGTGGACAGGCTGTGGGCAACGCGGGTCAGCCTGTGGGCCGCCGGTGGACAACCGAGGCCCGGCCCTGTGGAAGATTTTTTCGTCCACAGTCTGTGGAGCGCCGTCAGCCACAATTCCACAGGGGCCTGACCTGGCCGGATGGATCTGCGGCGGCTGTGCCTGTGGACACAGTCTGAACAACTTCTCGGTCCCCAGGCTGTGGACGGAAGATCGCTCCCAGATCTGTGGAGAAGGCCCTCGGACCGGCGCTGATTCGAACAGCCCAGGAGCGAGACCGACGCGTCGGCGAGGTCACCGAGAGGCCCGGACGGGGTTTCGAGGCATGGAAAAGGGCGCCCGGGACCGTGTCGGACGGTGTCCCTGGCGCCCTTCGCCCGCAGGCGGTGCGTTGGCCGAGTCGGCCGTCACGGCTGTGTGTGCCGGGTGTGTCAGCCGTTCTTGATGCGGTTCGTGAGCTCGGTGACCTGGTTGTAGATGGACCGCCGCTCGGCCATCAGCGCCCGGATCTTGCGGTCGGCGTGCATCACGGTCGTATGGTCACGTCCGCCGAACTGCGCACCGATCTTGGGCAGCGAGAGATCGGTCAGCTCCCGGCAGAGATACATCGCGATCTGGCGGGCCGTCACCAGCACCCGGCTCCGCGAGGAGCCGCAGAGATCCTCCACCGTCAGACCGAAGTAATCGGCGGTCGCCGCCATGATGGCGGCGGCGGTGATCTCCGGAGCCGAGTCCTCGCCGCCCGGGATCAGATCCTTGAGCACGATCTCGGTGAGCCCGAGATCCACCGGCTGCCGGTTGAGCGAGGCGAACGCGGTGACCCGGATGAGCGCGCCCTCCAGCTCACGGATATTGCGCGAGATACGGGAGGCGATGAACTCCAGTACCTCGGGCGGTGCGTTGAGCTGCTCCTGCACCGCCTTCTTACGGAGGATCGCGATACGCGTCTCCAGCTCGGGCGGCTGCACATCGGTCGTCAGCCCCCACTCGAAGCGGTTGCGCAGCCGGTCCTCAAGGGTGATGAGCTGTTTGGGCGGCCGGTCCGAGGACAGCACGATCTGCTTGTTGGCGTTGTGGAGCGTGTTGAAGGTGTGGAAGAACTCCTCCTGCGTCGACTCCTTGCTCGCCAGGAACTGGATGTCATCGACCAGCAGGATGTCGACATCGCGGTAGCGCTTGCGGAATGTGTCGCCCTTGCCGTCACGGATCGAGTTGATGAACTCGTTCGTGAACTCCTCCGAGCTGACGTATCTGACGCGTGTGCCCGGGTAGAGGCTGCGTGCGTAGTGCCCGATGGCATGGAGCAGATGGGTCTTGCCGAGCCCGGACTCCCCGTAGATGAAGAGAGGGTTGTACGCCTTCGCCGGCGCCTCGGCCACGGCGACCGCCGCCGCGTGCGCGAACCGGTTGGACGCGCCGATCACAAAGGTGTCGAAGAGGTACTTGGGGTTGAGCCGGGCGTGCGGCTCGCCGGGGCCCGC
>NZ_FMDK01000616.1 GCF_900091995.1 Streptomyces sp. MnatMP-M17 | reverse complement strand
TCATCGCGCAGCGACGCGACGGAGGAGCGCCCTTGACGCCCGGCCCGGAGTCGCGAAACTGAAACCTCAGGGGCGGCCCCCACGTCGCCCAAAACCTGCCGGCCCACCACAACTACCCCTCGGTCGTAACCAGCACCCGACAACCCCACCCCCAGCCGCGGTCCTGAACCCCAACCAACAGACGGCGGCCAGACGCCAAACCGACGCGTCACCGCCCCACTCCACTCTCGCGCCCGCAAGTCAGACCGTGGTGCTCCATTAGCCTCACTCCATGCCACCGGCCAAGAAGCGCACCCGTAGTTACGACTCCGCCAAGATCCGGGCCGCCGTTCTGGCGCAGTTCGGGAACGTACGCGAAGCCGTCGTCGGCCTTACGGCCGAGCAGCTTGCCCTGCCCACCGCTCTTGGTGACTGGACCGTTCGTGAGCTGGTGTCGCATCTGGCCTTGGCCATCGAGTCCGTCAACCGGACCATCGAACTCTCCGCTGAACTCTCCACCCAGCAGCCCGTGACTACTTCCATCCCCACCGCTTCCACCCCCGTCCTCCCCCTCCTCCGCTGGCCCTTCGTGACCGCCGATCTCGCCCCGGACATCAGTCGGGACGTCAAGGCAGTCGCCGCGTCCGCTTCCCCCGACGAGTTGTTCGAGCGCACTGCCGGGCGGATCGCCGCGTTGCTGCCGGCGACTCCCGATGATCGGGTGATCACGACGCGGGTCGGTGCCATGCGGCTCGGCGACTTTCTGGTTACCCGGACCATCGAGCTGATCGTTCATACCGATGACCTCAACCGGGCCGTGGCCGGGCTGGGCGTTCCGTACGACCGGCAGGCGCTCGCCGCCTGCACCCGGCTGCTCGCCGACGCGCTTGCCGTGAAGGCGCCCGGTGCGTCGACGGAGGTGCGGATTCCGCCGTACGCCGTGGTGCAGTGCGTGGAGGGACCACGGCACACCCGTGGTACGCCTCCCAATGTCGTGGAGACCGATCCGCTCACCTGGATCCGGCTCGCCACCGGCCGTACGACCTGGCGCGAGGCGCTCCAGGCGGCGCACGTCAGCGCGAGCGGGGAGCGCGCGGACCTGGGTGGATTGCTTCCGCTCATGAGGTGACGGAGGTGTCGGCACGCAGAGCGACGGAACCGTACGCCGCGACGCCCCGTCCCACGGGTATGCGGAAACAGAAGATCACCAACATCGCTGCGACCACCGCTGTCACTACGGTCACTGCCGTCGCACTGTTCACGCTGGCCGCCTGCGGTACGGAGTCCGGCTCCGGCAGTGGCTCCGGCGGTTCCGTACAGTCCGACCTGCCTCTCACCGATGTCCACTGGAGCGTCGACAGTCTGACCGTCGACGGCAAGAAGACCGCCGCGCCCGCCGGAGCGAGCGTGGAGATCGGCGCCGACGGCCGGGCCAGCGCGCGTACGGGCTGCAACACCATCGGCGCGGATGTCACCGTCGACGGCGACACGATCACCGTGGGTGACAAGCAGTCGACACTGATCGGCTGTCCCGAGCAGCTCCAGGCCTTCGAGAAGGCCCTCGGCGGGGCCTTCGCCGGAGAGCTCAAGGCCACCGTCGAGGGAGTCGAGGGAGGTTCCGCCGAGGATCGGCGGCTCACGCTCACCACCGCCGACGGCGACACGATCACCCTGACCTCCGCGCCGCCCGTCCCGCTCGCCGGTACGGAGTGGACCGTCAACGCGCTGACCGACGGCGCCACCGCGACCTCGCTGCCGCAGGGCACCGACGGCAAGGCGCATTTCACGTTCGGTAAGGACGGTTCCGTGGAAGGCAACCTCGGCTGCAACAGTTTCCGCGGTACCGCGAAGGTCTCCGAGGCCGCGCAAGGAGCCACGGAAGGAGCCGGGGAAAAGGTCGCCACCATCACCTTCGGGCGGCTCTCCGCCACCCGCAAGCTCTGTCCCGGACCCGAGATGGCCCTGGAACGCCAGGTGCAGAAGGTGCTGGAGGGCAAAGTCACATATGAGCTGCACCACCGCTCCCTGACTCTCAAGCAGGCCGACGGCCAGGGCCTGGACGCCGTGGCCGCGGCTTCAGGCAAGTAACCGGACGTCTTCCGACGGGCGATCGCGGAGCCGGCCCGCATCCCCAATTCGGACCAGTGGTCGATCTCGCCTACACTCGGTGGCGTGCCTCGTGGTGATGGACGACTCAACCACGACCTGCTCCCCGGAGAGAAAGGCCCCCAGGACGCTTGTGGCGTCTTCGGAGTCTGGGCCCCGGGCGAAGAGGTCGCCAAGCTCACCTATTTCGGACTGTATGCCCTGCAGCACCGTGGACAGGAGTCCGCGGGCATCGCTGTGAGCAATGGTTCACAAATCCTCGTTTTCAAGGACATGGGCCTGGTCTCCCAGGTCTTCGACGAGACCTCGCTCAGCTCTCTCCAGGGCCATATCGCGGTGGGCCACGCCCGCTACTCCACCACCGGAGCCTCGGTGTGGGAGAACGCGCAGCCGACCTTCCGGGCCACCGCCCACGGCTCCATCGCGCTCGGTCACAACGGCAATCTGGTCAATACCGCCCAGCTCGCGGAGATGGTCGCCGATCTGCCCAAGGAGAACGGCCGCTCGACCCGGGTCGCCGCCACCAACGACACCGATCTGGTGACGGCGCTGCTGGCCAGCCAGGTGGACGACGACGGCAAGCCCCTCACCGTCGAGGAAGCCGCCGGCCGGATCCTCCCCGATGTCCGCGGCGCCTTCTCGTTCGTCTTCATGGACGAGCACACCCTCTACGCCGCCCGTGATCCGCAGGGCATCCGCCCGCTGGTCCTCGGCCGTCTCGAACGCGGCTGGGTCGTCGCCTCCGAGGGCGCCGCCCTCGACATCTGCGGTGCCGCGTATGTCCGTGAGATCGAACCCGGCGAGCTGATCGCCATCGACGAGAACGGTCTCCGTACCCAACGATTTGCGGAGGCGAAGCCCAAGGGCTGTGTTTTCGAGTACGTGTACCTGGCCCGTCCCGATACGGACATCGCCGGGCGCAACGTCTATCTGTCCCGTGTCGAAATGGGGCGGAAACTCGCCAAAGAATCTCCCGTCGAGGCGGATCTGGTCATAGCGACCCCCGAGTCGGGCACGCCGGCCGCCATCGGCTACGCGGAGGCCAGCGGCATTCCGTACGGCTCGGGCCTCGTCAAGAACGCCTATGTCGGCCGGACCTTCATCCAGCCGTCCCAGACCATCCGCCAGCTCGGTATCCGCCTCAAGCTGAATCCGCTCAAGGAAGTCATCCGGGGCAAGCGTCTGGTGGTCGTCGACGACTCGATCGTGCGCGGCAACACCCAGCGTGCCCTGGTCAAGATGCTCCGGGAGGCGGGCGCCGCCGAGGTCCACATCCGGATCTCGTCACCACCGGTGAAGTGGCCGTGCTTCTTCGGTATCGACTTCGCCACGCGGGCCGAGCTGATAGCCAATGGGATGACGGTCGAGGAGATCGGGATCTCCATGGGAGCCGACTCCCTCGCCTACATCTCACTCGACGCCATGGTCGAGGCGACCACGATCGCCAAGCCGAACCTCTGCCGCGCGTGCTTCGACGGCGAATACCCGATGGATCTGCCCGATCCCGAGCTGCTCGGCAAGCAGCTCCTGGAGAACGAGCTGGCGGCAGGCCCGGCCAATACCGCAGCCACGGACGCGCTCCGCCGCCCGTAATGCCGCCGTCCGTAATGCCGGTGCAGGCCCCGCGGTCCGCGGTCCACGACGCCGCTCCCGCGATCCCATCTCTCCCGGCCGCCCCACCTCATGCACTCACCCTTGACCATCGAATGCTTGACGACCGAATGCCGACAGGAAAGTACCCAGCCATGTCCGAGACGACTACTGGTGCCAGCTATGCCGCAGCGGGCGTCGACATCGAAGCCGGTGACCGCGCGGTCGAGCTGATGAAGGAGTGGGTGAAGAAGACCCGCCGCCCCGAGGTCCTCGGCGGTATCGGCGGCTTCGCCGGTCTCTTCGACGCCTCCGCCCTCAAGCGCTACGAGCGCCCGCTCCTCGCCTCCGCCACCGACGGAGTCGGTACGAAGGTCGATCTGGCCCGCAAGATGGGCGTGTACGACACGATCGGTCATGATCTGGTCGGCATGGTCGTGGACGATCTGGTCGTCTGCGGCGCGGAGCCGCTCTTCATGACCGACTACATCTGTGTCGGCAAGGTTCATCCCGAGCGCGTCGCCGCCATCGTCAAGGGCATCGCCGAAGGCTGTGTGCTGGCCGGCTGCGCGCTGGTCGGCGGCGAGACCGCCGAGCATCCCGGGCTGCTCGGCGAGGACGACTTCGATGTCGCCGGCGCGGGTACGGGCGTGGTCGAGGCGGACCGGCTGCTCGGCGCGGATCGTATCCGTACGGGTGACACGGTGATCGCCATGGCGTCCTCCGGGCTTCACTCCAACGGGTACTCACTGGTCCGTCATGTGGTCTTCGACCGGGCCGGCTGGTCGCTGGACCGCCAGGTCGAGGAGTTCGGCCGCACTCTGGGCGAGGAACTGCTGGAGCCCACCAAGATCTACTCACTGGACTGTCTGGCGCTCACCAGGACGACCGAGGTGCATGCGTTCAGTCATGTCACCGGCGGCGGTCTGGCCGCCAATCTCGCCCGGGTGATCCCGGACGGGCTGCATGCCACGGTGGACCGCTCGACCTGGACGCCCGGCGCGGTCTTCGACCTGATCGGAACGGCCGGCCGGGTGGAGCGCCTGGAGCTGGAGAAGACGCTGAACATGGGAGTCGGCATGATCGCCGTCGTCCCGGCGGAGTCGGCCGACGCCGCGCTCACCACGCTCGCCGACCGAGGAGTGGATGCCTGGATCGCCGGTGAGATCACGGAGCGTGGCGAGCACACCACGGGCGCGGCGCTGACGGGCGACTACCGGAGCTGAGCCGGTCAGCGGCCTCGGTCACCCGGCACCGGTCACGAACGATGCGAAGCGCTCATGACAGTACGGAAACCGGCCATGGCAGCCACGGACGGCGGGTCGCCGATCAAAGTCGGCCAAAGTCCGCCGAGCCAAAGTCCGCCGAGCTGTGTCGGGCGTTCATGGACCGAGCGTTCATGGACCGCCCATGGCCCGGTGGACATCTGGGCAGCACAGAACCCGGTCCAGGACTACGGCCCCGGACCGGGCCACTGAGGTACTGCTCTGGGTATACGGACGTCAAGCGCCGCGGCGCTGCGCCGAGGGTCCGGACTCGTCGTCCTCGTCCTCGTCGTCGTTGTACAGATCCGCGTACTGTGCGTACGGGTCGTCTTCCTCGTCGTCGTCCTCGAACGGCTCGCCGTTCGGCGGCTGACTCGAGGTCGACGCGCCCAGCTCGTTGGCCAGACGCGACAGGTCAGTCCCGCCGCTGTTGTACTTCAGCTGGCGGGCGACCTTCGTCTGCTTGGCCTTGGCCCGGCCGCGCCCCATGGCTCGACCCCCTCGGTGACGGGGCTCGACGGCCCCAGAGTCTTGACACGCGTTCATGAATCAGAACGAGCTCTCCGCGGAGAGACCCGTCCGTAGGGCTTCAACGGTACCTGCTTCCGCGGCCATACGGTACGCCGCCCGCATGACGCGCCCCGGCGCAGGACCAACGAGGCGCCCCGTCCTCGCTGGTCAGCGTCGATTTTAACCTCTTCTGGAGGGGCGACCCGCCGACCGGCGTGAGTCTCGTCTCCCGGATGCCGGGTCGCCCCTCTCCCGACCGTCAGCGGTGGCGGGCCTCCGCCATCCTGTGCTCGGCGATCCGGTCCGCCGCGGCGGCCGGCGGAATACCATCTTCCTTTGCACGTGCGAAGATTTCAAGCGTGGTGTCGAAGATCTTCGCGGCCTTCGCACGGCACCGCTCGAAGTCGAAGCCGTGCAGCTCGTCGGCGACCTGGATCACTCCGCCGGCGTTCACCACATAGTCGGGCGCGTAGAGGATCCCGCGGTCCGCGAGATCCTTCTCGACGCCCGGGTGCGCGAGCTGGTTGTTGGCGGCTCCGCACACCACGGTCGCGGTGAGGACGGGAACGGACGTGTCGTTCAGCGCGCCGCCGAGCGCGCACGGAGCGTAGATGTCCAGTCCTTCGGTACGGATCAGCGCCTCGGTGTCGGCGACGACGGCGACGCGCGGATGCCGGTCCGTGATCCGGCGTACCGACTCCTCCCGTACATCCGTGATCACGACATGCGCGCCGGCCTCCAGAAGGTGTTCCACGAGATGGTGGCCGACCTTGCCGACGCCCGCGATCCCGACCGTACGGCCGCGCAGCGACGGGTCGCCCCACTGGTGCCGCGCGCTCGCCCGCATGCCCTGGAAGACTCCGTACGCGGTCAGGACCGACGAGTCGCCCGCGCCGCCGTTCTCCGGGGAGCGGCCGGTGGTCCACGCACAGGTGCGGGCCACGACGTCCATGTCCTCCACATACGTGCCGACGTCGCAGGCCGTGACGTACCGGCCGCCGAGCGACGACACAAACCGGCCATATGCGAGCAGCAGCTCTTCGCTCTTGATCTGTTCCGGATCGCCGATGATCACGGCCTTGCCGCCGCCGTGGTCGAGGCCGGCCAGGGCGTTCTTGTACGACATGCCACGGGAGAGGTTCAGCGCGTCGGCGACGGCCTCCGCCTCGGATCCGTACGGATGGAAACGGGTGCCGCCGAGGGCCGGGCCCAGGGCGGTGGAGTGGATGGCGATGACGGCCTTGAGGCCGCTGGAACGGTCCTGGCAGAGCACGACTTGCTCATGGCCCCCCTGCTCCGAGCGGAACAGGGTGTGCAGGACGCCGTCGGTCAGATCGGTCACGGTGGTGACTCCCAAGTACGAAGCGGCGGTGGGAAGTCCCCCCTGTGGGTGGGGAGGGACCGGCTGGGCAAGCAAGAGAGTAAGTCCTACGGGGGCGTAGATCAGCCGCAGTGCCCAGGATCACCCCCTGGAGGAGTACAGGCGTGGGACGATGCGCGGCATGCCGGCGGTGTCTTCTGTTCTCGTTCCTTACGCGTCCTACCTGCGGGTCTATGAGCCGCTGGCGGCCTTTCCGGAGCCGGAGAGAGACCATTGGGCGCGCTACGCCAGACGTGACCGTACGCCCACCGCGCAGGACGAACTGCGCCGTTCCCTGGCCGACTTGCTGCCGACGCCGCCGGTCGCCGTACCGGTGCACGAGAGCGGGGACGCGTTCGTCGCCGTGGTGGACGGTGTGGTGTGCGTCTGTCCTTGGCGTACCCGGCTGCGCGGCTGGCTGGCGCTGGAGGAGCTGGCGGAGTCGCTGCCGGTGCCGCTGCTCGACGCGGTGCTGCCGCCGGTCGTGCGCGGACAGGCCGCCGCGGACTACGAGCGCTGGCGGGACCGGAATCCGGACGCGCGGCCCTGGATCAGGACGGCGGTCTGGCAGGTGCCGGTGGGCTGGTTCACGCTCTTCTCCGACGACGAGCGGGAGTACGAGGCGGGCGGGCCCGGAGTGCCCGTACTGCGCTACCGGACGCCGATGGTGCAGGCGAGACGGCGGCTGGCCCGCGGGCTGAAGACGCTGCGGGAGACGGTGGACGACGGACCGCTCATCGATGGTCTGGTGGATGTGGGACGGTGGCTGGAAGAGTTCCATCCGCGGTCGCTGGTCGAACTGGACTACGGAGGTCTGGTGCACGCTCTCTCCGGGACGGAGCTCGCCGAGGACCATTCGGCCGCCGATGTGGCGGCCGGGATCGCGGCGTTGCGGCTCGGTGACGGCGAGGGCGCGGGAGCGGCCTACGGCCGGCTGACGGAGCGCTGGCGGGCGGTCAGGGAGCGATTGTTCGCCAACTGACCGTTTCGGGCAGGCGATACCGGAACGGTCGGCAAGCGGGCATGAACGGGTCCTGAATCGGGCTTGAAGTGCGTTTGAACGACACTTGAATTCGGACCCTGAGGCAGAGGTCTCGATCCGGGCCTATGCCCGCAAGCGTGACGGACCGCACTAACGGGGCTCTTGCGCCCATCGCCCCCCCTCGTGTCAAAATAGGACAAGGAGTCCGGGGAGGGCTCCTTCCGCCCAAGTGTGGGCGGATCACTCAGCATTGCACGCTATATGGGGGGTCCAGTGGCTCCTGATCACTCTGTGACTGATCGTATCTGTGACGTGACTGTCCGCTATGGCATGGTCCATCGGCTTCCGCCGCTGATGAACACCTCAGAGGGCAATTCCATCGGTTTGGCCGACGTGGCTGGACGGATGGTGTAGTTGTAGTGCCGAGGACAAGCCGTTCGTCCTATAACCGACTCGGCCCGCGTCCGCCATTTCGGGCAACGCGGGTCAAGGTGCAGAATTTAGAGGAAAGAACCGAGATGGTTCGGTTCTCCCGAGGAGGCCGCTCATGACCGCTCGCACCCCTGATGCCGAGCCGCTGCTGACCCCGGCTGAGGTTGCCACGATGTTCCGCGTGGACCCGAAGACGGTCACTCGCTGGGCAAAAGCCGGCAAGCTCACGTCCATCCGCACGCTCGGTGGGCATCGCCGGTATCGCGAGGCAGAGGTCCGCGCACTGCTTGCGGGTATTCCGCAGCAGCGCAGCGAGGCCTGACGCCTTTTTTCACGGCTCAGCAAGGCGCAACAAGGCACTACAGAGCCCAGCCGGGCTCACTGACCAGGGCACAGCCGGGTCCCCCATATCCGGTCGTCCCGACCTATAGCTCCATACGACGGGCACCTGCCCCAACAGGTCCCATGCCTATGCAACACGGGTAAGTCGTCGATCGCGCTGGACTCCGCCGGGTCCAGCGCGATCTTTTTTGTGCGCCGGGGGGCTGGTGTTCCGGTCCTGCTCGGCCCCCGTGTGAAGGATGAGGCGGGTGTTTCCGGAGGGATTTCATAGGCAGTGCAATTGCACATACTAAATTGATGGATTGTAGGAAGGGTGTAAGCGCTGCCCTTGGTCGAAATTGTTCCGTGATGCCCGTCACACCGCATGCCCCTTGTCAATGACGTCTGTCTCACCTGCTGGATCCGACCGGATCGGCGCCGACGGTGTCCCGGGGCCGGTGCGGACCGGTGAGAGGGCGGTCCGGCGGGTGTGCGGCCTGCCGGAGGCCGCCTGGAGGCCGCTCAGGGGCCGTCGGGAGGCCACGGCGGGATCAGCCGGGATCAGACGCGATCAGGGCGCGGACGGCGTCAGATCGTCGGGTAACTCGTCCTCGAAGAAGCCGTCGGCAAAGCCGTCGTCGGCAGCGGTGGGCTCCATGGCGAGCCGCTGGAGACGGTGGCAGATCGGGCAGTGGCCCGTACGGTGCGGATGGCCTGAGGCGGCGGCCAGATGGGCGCGCAGCAGCGCGCGTGTCTCATGCCTCGCTGTCGATGACATCCCGGACACCACCCCCCGGTGCGGGCCCCGGACTGGGACGAACAAAGGGCCCTGATGCTTAGGTACCCCCGGCGGATGGCGCCGTCAAGACACTCAGGACCGCGCCCCGGCGATTTGGGCACGCCATTACTGGGCCCATACCGGGACGTCGACGGCCCTTGCCATACCCAAGGAACTCGGCCGCGCGAGGCGCCTGCGCGTACGCCGGATACGGGCACACAAAAAGCCTCGTACCCGGTCGGACACGAGCCCTCCCCTGCGGCGGTCCTGACCGGATTTGCTGTGTCTGATCGCGGCTCCGCCGCGGGCGCGGCCTCCAGGGCGGTCCCGGATCTGGGCACACAGAAAGGCCCGTATCCGATCGGATACGGGCCTTTTCACTGCGGTCCTGACGGGATTTGAACCCGCGGCCTCCACCTTGACAGGGTGGCGAGCACTCCAA
>NZ_FMDK01000902.1 GCF_900091995.1 Streptomyces sp. MnatMP-M17 | reverse complement strand
GGCCGCGGCACACATGGTGTGACGCGGCCCGCGGCTCTGTGCTGTTGTCTCGCTTGTCGTATGCGATCGGTTACGCGGTCAGGCGGACTTCCGGCTGTCCCGCGGGTGCACAGCGATGTTCATGGCGCCGGAGCGCAGGACGGCCAGCCTCTCGGCCAGCACCTCCTCCAGCTCCTCGCGGGTGCGCCGCTCCATGAGCATGTCCCAGTGCGTACGCGCAGGCTTGCCCTTCTTCTCTTCGGGACCATCCCCGTCCACCAGGAGTGCCTGGGCGCCACACGCCTTGCACTCCCACTCCGGCGGAATTTCCGCCTCTACCGAGAACGGCATCTCAAATCGATGGCCGTTCTGGCATGCGTACTCCACCGCCTGGCGCGGGGCCAGATCGATGCCGCGGTCCGTCTCGTAGCTGGTAACCACGAGTCGCGTGCCGCGGAGAGCTCGCTCACTCATGAATCGTGCCTCCCGGGCTTGTCGCCCACAGGACAGGTGTCGCTGTCGTCGTCATCCGGTCAACGTCCGGTCGGCGGTAAAGATTCCCCGTTCCGAGTCATGCGTCGCCCGTCGTGCCGCCCTTGTTGTACCCACCAGCGCCCGGTTTGTCACATCTAACAGGAGATGTCACCCAGCGATTCCGATTCCCGCATACGCAGTAACGGTCCGCCTGGCAGGCCAAACGCGTACACTACCGCCCTTTCACTTCAACGTCTAAATCCGCTCCGGTACGGGATTTCCCGCGGCCATGATCGCCCGGCCGACCGGGACCCTCGCCAGCAGGCCGAACCCGAGCACGAAGAAGACCACCAGCGAGATGATCGCATCCCGGTAGCTGCCCGTGAGCTGATACGCCAGCCCGAACACCAGTGGTCCCAGCCAGCTCAGGCCGCGGTCGCTCATCTCGTAAGCGGAGAAGTACTCGGCCTCCTTGCCGTGCGGTACGAGATGGGAGAAGAGCGAACGGGACAGCGCCTGGCTGCCGCCCAGCACCAGACCGATCGCCGCGGCCAGCAGATAGAACGCGACCGGTGCGCCGGCGGGCAGGAAGTAGCCGGCCGTGAGGATCAGCGTCCAGACGGCCAGCGAGGCCAGGATCGTGCGCTTGGCGCCGTACACCCTGGCCATCCGGCCCATGCCGAGCGCACCGCCGACCGCCAGGATCTGCACCAGCAGCACGGCGGTGATCAGCGTCGTCTGGTCCAGGCCCAGTTCCTCGGAGCCGTAGATCGAGGCCTGTGAGATCACCGTCTGGATACCGTCGTTGTAGAGGAGATAGGCGAGCAGGAACGAGAGCGTCAGCGGATGGCGCCGCATGTCCCGCAGCGTGGCCATCAGTTGACGCCAGCCGGCTCCCAACGCGCCCTCGCCCGCGGAACCGCCGCCCTCCCGTGCGATCTTCCGGTCCCGCAGTCGGCGCAGCGGCACGATCGTGAAGGCGCCCCACCAGACTCCGGCGGAGGCCAGACAGATCCGTACCGCCGTCGACTCGGAGAGACCGAAGGACTCATGGCCGGTGTAGAGCACCAGATTCAGGACGAGGACCAGCGCGCCCGAGGTGTAGCCGAACGCCCAGCCCCGCGAGGAGACCGCATCACGCTCCTCGGGCCCGGCGATCTGCGGCAGATACGCGTTGTAGAGCACCATGGACACCGAGATCGAGGCGTTCGCCACGATCAGCAGCAGCGCACCCAGCAGATAGCGGTCGCCGTCCAGGAAGAACATGCACGCCGTGGCGGTCGCGCCCAGGTACGCGGCGGCGGCCAGCAGCGGCTTCTTGCGTCCCGTACGGTCGGCCACCGCGCCCACCAGCGGCATCACCAGCACCGCCACCACCACCGAGACGGAGACCGCGTACGCGAAGACCGAGCCCGCGCGCACCGGTATGCCCAGCGGCCGGACGAAACCGTCGGCGTCGGCCGCGGCCTTCGCCACCGAGGTGAGATAAGGGCCGAGGAAGACCGTCAGCACACTCGTCGAGTAGACGGAGCACGCGAAGTCGTAGAAGTACCAGCCGCGTTGCTCGCGTCTGCGGTCCGCCGTCCCGTCGGTCCGGTCCACGGCGGTCTCAGCGGTCACCCCGGGTGTCCTCATCTCTTGCGTACCTTGCGTGCCGACGCCACGCCCGTCAATGCCAGGCTCCTCGCGCGGTCAACACCGTGCGCAGCGCTTCCAGTTGATCCGTCATGATGCCATCCACGCCGAGATCGAGCAGCGCCTCCATCCGATCCGGTTCATTGACCGTCCAGACATGGACCTGAAGACCGCGTGCGTGTGCCATACGGACGAAGCGCTCGTCCACCACCCGGATACCGCTCTGTGTCTCGGGAACCTGTGCGCACACAGCGCCGGGACGGACCGGCGCCGGGATTCCGTACGAGCGCAGCCGCAGGCCCAGCACACCGCGTACGCCGTACGAGGTGGCCAGCCGCGGGCCCGCGAGCCGGGCCGCGCGGGCCACCCGGGCCTCGGAGAACGAGCCGACGCACACCCGGTCCCAGCTCCCGGTCCTGCGGATCAGCTCGACCAGCGGGACCAGCGCGGGAGCGGCCTTGATGTCCACGTTCCAGCGCGCCTCGGGAAACTCTTCGAGCAGCTCCTCGAAGAGCGGCAGCGGCTCGCTGCCCGCCACCCGTGCCCGGCGCACCTCCGCCCAGGGCAGATCCACGATCCGGCCGCGGCTGTCGGTCACGCGGTCCAGAGTCGCGTCGTGGAAGGCGACGAGCCGGCCGTCCGCCGTGGCGTGCACATCGGTCTCGAAGTGGCGGTAGCCGAGTCCGGCGGCGCGCCGGAAGGCCGCCGCGGTGTTCTCCAGACCGTCCGCCGCGCCGCCGCGATGGGCGAACGGGATCGGAGTCGGCCGGTCGAGATAGGGGTGGGGTACGCGAGTCACCGCCGCAGTATGGCCCGCGCCGGTGTCCCGGCGGCGACGGCCGTACTGCCGGTGCCCGCCGTCGGGATGGCGAAGACGCGCAGGAAGAGCTGGGCGAGCGGTCCGATGGCCAGGGCGTAGGCGATCGTACCGATGCCCACCGAGCCGCCGAGCACGAAGCCGGTGGCGACGACGGCGACCTCGATCGCCGTACGGACCAGCCGCACCGAGCGGCCGGTCAGCCGGTGCAGGCCCGTCATCAGACCGTCGCGCGGCCCGGGACCGAACCGGGCCGCTATGTAGAGCCCGGTGGCCACTCCGTTGAGGACGATGCCGCTGATCAGCAGCGGTATACGGGCGGTCGGGCCATGGCCGTCGGGAACGAGCGCGAGCGTGGCGTCCATCGCGATACCGACCGCGAAGACATTGGCGACCGTGCCCGGCCCCGGGCGCTGCCGGATCGGGATCCAGAGCAGCAGCACGACCGCGCCCACGATGATCGAGACGACGCCCATGGTCAGTCCGGTCAGCTCGGAGAGCCCTTGGTGCAGCACCCCCCAGGGCTCCAGCCCGAGCCCGCCGCGCACCAGCAGCGCCGCGCTCGCTCCGTACAGCGCGAGACCGACGGAGAGTTGCGTCACCCTGCGGGTGAGACGCCGGGCAGGGCGAGGGAGATTGGACACGACGCGGCCCCTTGGTGCGATGGTGGACTGGTACGCGTCACTCTGTGGCTGGCCGATCGGTGCCATCCATGGCCAATTCAAGGAAGGTGGACTGATTTTCATGGCGCAGTGGACCTCGGCCGTCGGTGCGGCTCAGCTCGCGCGGCAGCTCAGCACCCAGCAGCCCACGCCCGCGGGCCCCGGCACCCGCAGGCCGCCGGCCTACCGGGCCCTCGCCGACGGCATCCGGCTGCTCGTCCTCGAAGGGCGCGTTCCCGTCGCCGCGCGGCTGCCCGCGGAGCGCGAACTCGCCCTCTCCCTCTCGGTGAGCCGTACGACCGTGGCCGCCGCGTACGAGGCGCTGCGCGCCGAAGGATTTCTGGAGTCCCGTAGAGGCGCCGGGAGCTGGACCGCCGTACCGGCCGGCAATCCGCTGCCCGCGCGCGGACTCGAACCGCTGCCGCCCGAGTCGCTGGGCTCGATGATCGATCTCGGCACCGCCGCCCTACCCGCTCCCGAGCCCTGGCTGACCCGGGCCGTACAGGGCGCGCTGGAGGAGCTGCCGCCGTACGCGCACACCCATGGCGACTATCCGGCCGGACTGCCCGCGCTGCGGCAGATGCTCGCCGACCGGTACACCGAGCGCGGCATCCCGACCATGCCCGAACAGATCATGGTCACCACGGGCGCGATGGGCGCGATCGACGCGATCTGCCATCTCTTCGCGGGCCGCGGCGAGCGGATCGCGGTGGAGTCGCCCTCGTACGCCAATATCCTCCAGCTGATGCGGGAGGCGGGCGCCCGGCTGGTGCCGGTCGCCATGGCGGAAGGGCTGACCGGCTGGGATCTGGCGCGCTGGCGCCAGGTGCTGCGGGAGGCCGCGCCGCGGCTCGCCTATGTGGTGGCCGACTTCCACAATCCGACGGGCGCGCTGGCCGACCAGCACCAGCGGCGGCAGCTTGTCGACGCGGCACGCTCGGCGGGCACGGTGCTGGTCGTGGACGAGACGATGTCCGAGCTGTATCTCGACGCGGATGTCGATATGCCGAGGCCGGTCTGTGCCTTCGATCCGGCGGGCAGCACGGTTCTCACGGTCGGCTCGGCCAGCAAGGCGTTCTGGGCGGGGATGCGGATCGGCTGGGTGCGCGCGGCGCCGGATGTGATCCGGTCCCTGGTCGCGGCTCGCGCGTACGCCGATCTCGGCACTCCGGTGCTGGAGCAGCTCGCCATCAACTGGCTGATGGGGACCGGCGGCTGGGAGGAGGCGGTCGCCCTGCGCCGGGTCCAGGCGCGCGAGAACCGGGACGCGCTGGTGGCGGCGGTACGCGAGCGGCTGCCCGGCTGGGAGTTCGCGGTGCCGCGCGGCGGGCTGACCCTGTGGGTGCGTACGGGCGGACTCTCCGGCTCGCGGCTGGCCGAGGTGGGCGAACGCGTCGGTGTACGGGTGCCGTCGGGACCGCGCTTCGGGGTCGACGGCGCCTTCGAGGGATACGTACGGCTTCCGTTCACCGTGGGCGGCCCGGTCGCCGTCGAGGCAGCTGCCCGGCTGGCGGCGGCGGCGCGGCTGGTGGAGACGGGCGCGAGCACGGGAACGGACGCGCCGCGCACCTTTGTCGCGTAACGGAGAGGAGAGGAAGAGGCCTCAGCCCTCGGCCGGCACCTGACGGCCGACCGGGCCTGACGCCTGCGGTGATTCGACCGTACGGTGCGGCATCTGCTCCTGCTCGGGCACCCGCTCCCGCGCGAGAGGCTCCGGCAGGAGTTCCAGGACGGCACGGCGGTGGGCGTCGCTCGTGCCGTCGTCGTACGGATCGGGCGTCGCCGGGACCTGGAGTCTGAGCACCGGGCCCGTACCGAGCCGCGCATAGCCTCTGCCGGGTGGGACGTCCGGCGTGGGTGTGGTGTGCGGCGGCGCCTCAAGTACTGCTTCCACCTGCGGCGCCGCGACCGGACCGAGGATCACCCGGGCGCGCGTGTGGCTCCGTACGGTCTCGTCCAGCGCGTCCAGACCGTCGAGCTGATCGGCCACCACCACGGTGATATGGACGGCCCTGCCGTGCCGCAGCGGCACATGGAGCAGCTCCTGCGGATCGCGCCGTCCGTCGGCCGCCGCGAGATGCCCGAAGACGCTCGGCCGGTCCACCAGGATCCACAGCGGCCTTCTGGCGTCCTCGGGCACGGGCCGGCCCGACTGGCGGGCGTTGTTGGCGGCGATCAGCCGCC
>NZ_FMDK01000614.1 GCF_900091995.1 Streptomyces sp. MnatMP-M17 | reverse complement strand
CAGCCGATGGAGGCGTCTCGCGCCGCCGGCCAGTGCACGTTGGGGAAGCACCTGACCAGGTACCTGAGTGGGTGGAACTCATCCTGTCGCCGAGGGCGGCACTGATCGAGCTCGGCTTCCGGTGCAGGTCTTGCGGTAGGGAATTCCCGGGAGGAACTCCCGCCATTCCCTGGGTGTGAGGTCGCGGGCGACGGAAGCGCAGAGTTGCGCTTCGGTGTGCCGCGGTTCGATGTTCCACAGCATGGCGGTGTGGTCGTCACTGCCGGTGGCCAGAGTGCGGCCGTCGGGGCTGAACTCCACGGAACGGACTTGCCGGGTGTGGCCGGCGAGTGTCGCCAGTTGGCTGCGCCGGGCGAGATCCCAGAGCACTACCGTTGTATCTGCGCTGGCGGTGGCCAGGGTGCGGCCGTCCGGGCTGAACGCCACGGCGAGTGCGGGCCCGGTGTGACCTCCAAGGGTCGCCAGGCGCGTGCCGTGGGCGACGTCCCACAGTGTGACTGTCTGGTCGATGCTGGCAGTGACCAGAGTGCGGCCGTCGGGGCTGAACGCGACTGCTCTGATGGCCCTGGTGTGGCCGGTGAGGGTGGCTCGGCGGCTGCGCTTGGACACATCCCACAGGATGGCGCTCCCGTCGCGGCGGGCGGTGGCCAGGGTATGACCGTCGGGACTGAACGCGACGGCGTTGGATGCCGCTCGGGTGTCGATGGTGGCCTGTTGGGCGTGCTTGACGGTATTCCACAGCTTGATCGTTCTGTCCGAGCCGGCGGTGGCCAGGGTGCGGCCGTCGGGGCTGAAGGCGACGGCCATCACGCGGTCGGTGTGCCCGGTGAGTCTGACGGGGGAGGAGCCGGCCGCCGGATTCCAGAGTGTGAGCGTGTAGTCGCGGGCACGAGGAGGGTGCTGGGCGGTGCCGGTCGCGGTGGCCAGGGTACGTCCGTCGGGACTGAACGCGACGGCATTGACGGGCCCGGTGTCACCGTCGAGCGTGGTCTTACGGGTGCGGCCTCCGACGTCCCAGAGTACGGCGGTTCCGTCATCGCCGGCGGTGGCCAGGGTCCGCCCGTCCGGGCTGAACGCGACCTTGTTCACGCGGTCGGCGTGTCCGGCGAGCGGGATCCGTGTGGGATCCCACAGGACGACCGTTCCGTCCTCCCCGGCCGAGGCGAGAAGGTGACCGCGCGGATCGAACGCGAGCGTATAGAGATTGCTGGTGTGTCCGGTGAGGATCGCTCTGCGGATATGGCGGTCGGCGTCCCACAGCATGACGGTGTTGTCGTGCCCGGTGGTCGCCACGGTGCGGCCGTCGGGGCTGTAGGCGATGGCCCGGACTTGTCCGCTGTGCCCGGTGAGGGTGGCCTTGCGGGTGTGGCGCCCGACATCCCAGAGTATCGCCGTCTGGTCCTGGCTGGCGCTGGCCAGCGTACGGCCGTCGGGACTGAAGGCGATGGCGTCGACGGATTGGGTGTGGCCGGTGAGCGTGGCCAGCCGAGCACCGGTCGCGGCATCCCACAGCCCGATGGTCCCGTCGCTGCCGGCGCCGGCCAGCGTGCGGCCGTCCGGGCTGAACGCCACCGCGTTCACAAAGCCGGTATGGCCGGAGAGGGGCAACCGCATGGATCGGCGTTCGGTGTCCCACAGCATCACAGTGCCGTCGCTGCTGGCGCTGGCTATGGTTCGGCCGTTGGGAGCGAACGCGATGTCCTCGACCTTTTGGGTGTGCCCGGTCAGAGTCGCCACTTTCCTGCGTGCCGGGACGTCCCACAGCACCACGTTCTTGTCGTCTCCTCCGGTGGCCAGCAGGCGGCCGTCGGGACTGAACTTCACCGTTCGCAGCCAGGTGGCATGGCCTCTGAGCGTGGCCAGTTGACGACGACGTTGTGCGTCCCACAGCCTCAGGGTCTGGTCCCGGCTGACGGTGGCAAGAACACCATCAGGGCTGAAGGCGACCTCGGAGACGGCGTCGGTGTGTCCGGCGAGTTCGGCTCGGTAGTACTCGTGGGCGGACATCGTCAGCAGCGCGCCGCGTGCCTCGGGTGTCGGCGCGACGCGGTATGCCTCCACACTGAGCAACATCGCTGTGCCCGGCCGTGACTCGGCCAGTCCCAGCGCCTGCGCCGCCAGTTGGCGGGAGACCGCGACCCGGTGGGCCTGCACGGCGTCCTGACGCTGCTGAACGGCGACCACGCTGATACCCGTGACCACCAGCAGCATCATCGCGAGGCCGGCGGCAAGGTAGCGCAGCTGGCGGTTGCGCCGTGCGGTCACGGCGCGCTCCTGCTCACGCAGGCCGACGCTGGCGTCGAGAAAGGCACGCTCCGGCGCATTGAGGCTGTCCCGGTTTCCCTCCCGGGCTGCCCAGTCGCAGGCGACAGCCAGCCGTACGCCTCGGTACAGCGCACCCGCATCCCGGTCCAGCTCCTCCCACACACCGGCGGCCTCGGTGAGCCGCCGCTGTAGGCGCAGACCTTCGCGGTCCTCCTCGATCCACGCGACCAGTCGGGGCCAAGCGGTGATCAGGGCCTCGTGGGCGAGGTCCACGGTGTCGTCGTCGAGGATGACGAGCCGGAAACGGGCGAGGCGCTCCAGGACCAGGGCGGTGTCATCGGGCCGGCCGGTGTCGAGTTCGCTGCGGGCAGCAGGACGGCGGGTGTCCTGCGCTCTCTCACCCGGGATGATCAGGCGCAGCAGAATACGCCGGGCGGCATTGGCCTGATGAGGCGTCAGGCGGGTGTAGAGGTCTTCAGCGGTCTTCGCGATGGCGCCACGCAGGCCACCCGCGGCTTCATAGCCGGCCTCGGTCAGCGCACGGCCGCGGCGGCGGCGCCAGGTCTCCAGGAGTACGTGCGACATGAGCGGCAGCCCACCCGGCTCGGCCTCGACCTCGTCGATGATCCTCGCGGTCAGGGTGCGCTCGACAATCAGGCCCGAGGCCGCCGCCGGTTTCACGATCGCCTCGCGCAGCTCGGCCGGACTCATAGGACCGACCAGCAGACTCGCGTCGCGTAAGGCCAAGGCGAGTTCCCCGTACTCGGCACAGCGCCCGTAGAAGTCCCCGCGTACGGCGATGATGACGCGTAATCGGCTGTCCGGCCGCCGGGCAGTGAGCAGCAGGTCGATGAACTCTCCGCGCTCAGTGGCGTCATGGCAGAGAGTGAACACTTCTTCGAACTGGTCGACGACGATGACCGTGTCGCCGGGAGTGTCCTTCGGCACGAGCAGGTCCGCGTGAGTGCGCACCGGGTGCTCGCCGGGCGTGAAGATCACGACCGCCGCGGGGCGCTCACGCGGTTCTTCGGTGTGCTGAAGCAGGGGGATCAACCCGGCACGCAGCAGGGAGGACTTACCGCTGCCCGAGGGACCGGCCACGGCGATGAACCGCCGCTCGCGCACCAGCTCCGCCAAGTCGCCGAGAAGCTGGTCCCGGCCGAAGAAACGTTCCCGGTCGCCCGACTCGAACCGGGCCAACCCCTGATACGGCGGCGCGTCGTCGTCATCGGCCGCCCCCAGAGCCGCGTCCTCAGCCGCCAGGTGCCAGCGCCGCTCCCACTCCTCACGGTCCCCGCCGCAGGCCTCGACGTAGGCCAAGGCCACCTGCAACGTGGGCAGTTGCTCGCCCGATGCGGCCCGCGACAGCGTAGGGACCGTGTAAGGCGTACGCCGCGACATCACCCGGTAGGTGACACCACCCGCCTCCTGCCGAAGCTTCCGCAACTCGAACGCGAAACGCTGCACCGGACCGGCACTTGGATCGAGCGGGCGCTCCTGACGGCCCATACAGGTTCCACCTCCAGCGCATACGGGCACCAGGATAGGGCGGCACTGCCCCTATGCCACGTATCCTGGTCACGCCCCCTCTGGAGCGGCCGGGTTCACCGGAGTCGCCGTAGGCGTTCTCGCCATCTTCAGTTCGAGTAACGCTCGTTCGTCTCAACGAGCCGGGCGAGGTTTGCCAGTGCCATGCGCGTGCCCGTCTCGTTGTCGGCGGCGGGCACGGCGTCGGGGATCCCTTCGTGTACGACGAGGACTTCAGTGCCGCCGTCCGCCTCGGTGAGCGTGGTCGTCATCGTCATCGTGCCGTGAAGCGCGGGATCCGCGGTCTCGAACTCGGACACTTCGACCACCTGCTCGTTCGGCACGAGCTTCACGAAGTGGCCGTGGTACGTGTCGGTATGTGAGGCCGACTTGCCGGTGGCATCCGGCGCGTCGTAGGTGAGCGAGACACGGAACCGTCCACCTTCGCGGGCATCGAATTCATGCACGTGGCTGCTCATACCGGCCGGCACCCGCCATACCGCGATCGCGTCCGCGTCCAGCAGCGCCCGGTATACGGCCGGACGCGAGGCATTCACATGCCGGGAGACCTGCGTCGAGTACATGGAGTCAACATAGCGCTCGGGTACTCCTGCCCGGGAGGTCCGGCGACCGGTGCCGAAGGAACGGGATGCTTGCGGGTGATCGCCTCTGCTTCGATGTCGATGCCGGGCAGCAGCCGGGCGCGGCACCACGACCATCTCCTGCTACTGAGCGACCCGTGCCAGGCCCGGGGGCGGAGCCACGGTCACCGCACCGCCCGCCCTCGGGCTGTCCCGACCGCAGACCGCCCGGAGGAGCCGTCCGCCATGTCACCGACCAGACCGTCCGGACCGACCAGACCGACCGGACCGTCCGGACCCCGCCGGCGTACCGGCGTCGCCTTGCTGGTCCTCCTGTCGCTCGTCCTCGCGGCTGCCGCCGCCTGGACGCTGAGCGGCGCAGCTGAAGCTGTTTTCCGTACAGCCCTCGTTCTCCCGCGCGCGTCGGGCGAACCGGGAAGCGGATCAGGCCCGGTGCTGATTACGCAGCGCCGGGCCTGACCTGGTGTTTCATCCGCTGCGGTGGCGGGATTTGAACCCGCGAACCCTTCGTCCCGCACTACCGGCGGGACGGTTCAGCGGTTACGCCGGGTCGATACGGGAGACGGTGCCGCCGATGGCGAGTACGTACAGTTCGCCGTTGCCGCCCTCGACGAACGAGATGACCTCGCCGCCGTTGACTCCGAGGTCGCTCTCGCCGGTCACCGTGCCGTTCTCCATCTTCAGAGTGCGGACGGTGCCGTCGCAGTAGTCGCTGAACACGTACTGCCCTTTGAGGGCCGGGATCGCCTTGCCGCGGTAGACGAATCCGCCGGTAACCGAGCAGCCCAGCCCGTTACGGCCGTACTCGTGGACCGGCGGCACATGGTTCGCGGGCTCTATGCCGCCGCGGAAGGAATGATTGCCTTCCATCTCGGACCAGCCGTAGTTCTCGCCGCCCTTGCTGGCCGCGGGGGCCCAGTCGATCTCCTCCCAGTCGCTCTGGCCCACGTCGGCGATCAGCAGGTCGCCCGTGCCCGCGTCGAAGGAGAACCGCCACGGGTTGCGCAGCCCGTACGCCCAGATCTCGCCCTTCGCGTTCGGGTCGTCCACGAACGGGTTGTCCTGCGGGATCGCGTACGGCGTGCCGCCGCGCGGATCGATCCGCAGCATCTTGCCGAGCAGTGTGCCGAGGTTCTGCCCGTTGTCGTGCGGATCGCCGCCGGAGCCGCCGTCGCCGAACGCGATGTAGAGATAGCCGTCAGGGCCGATCTTGATGTCGCCGCCGTTGTGGTTGGAGTACGGCTGCGTCTGGGTGAGAACGGTGCGCCGGGTGCTCGGCCGGATCTTGCCGTTCCGTACGGCGAACTCGTCCACGGTGCTGGTGCCTTCGAGGTCCGTGAACGAGATGTAGAAGTGCGCGAACTTCTTGTCGAACGCGATGCCCAGCAGGCCGCGTTCGCCGTCGGTGGTGGTCTCGTCGGAGATGTCGAGGACGGGCGCGCCGAGCCCCTGAGCGCCCAGGACCCGTACGGTGCCCGCGCGTTCGGCTATCCAGACCGTGCCGCCGGGCCCGGCGGTGCCGGCTATCGGATTCTGGGCTGTGGCCACTTTCGTGAGCCCAACCTCCGCCGCCTGACGTGAGGCGGCGGGCTCGTCGGCGGACGCCGTGGTCAAGGCGAGTGAAGCGATGAGGCAGATGGTGCCGATGATCGCCGAGCTTCTGGTGCGAACTTTCACCGTGACCCTCCTGGAGGCGGTGAGTGGGGGGAACCCGGCTGCTAGGGCGGAGTTGTGTGGGCGTCGCCCGTGCCAGCACGCAACCTGGGTGGGGGAGTGTGTGCCGCTGGCCACGGATGAGGATACAGGGACGGGACGGTTTGGCGTAGACCAATGCTTCAGCCGCGGGGACATGTGGCGCATTGCCATACGTGTGAGGGTTGACTTCAAGCGCTTCACGTATCGGAGGCTTCCCGCAGGGCAGCAGCAACCGGAGAGCAAGCAGTGGCTCCGACCGTTCAGGAGATGGCGCGACGGTCGGGTTTCAGCTAGGGTCTTTCGTTTGGATCTTGCCGGGCTCGCGTGCCCGCAGTGACATCAGCCGCTGCCGCGGCGGGC
>NZ_FMDK01000605.1 GCF_900091995.1 Streptomyces sp. MnatMP-M17 | reverse complement strand
GCTCGCGTGCCCGCAGTGACATCAGCCGCTGCCGCGGCGGGCGCTCCCTGATCCGGCCAGCTCCAAACGAAAGACCCTAGTGACCGGCTCCGTCGACCACGGCCGACCACTCGTCGAGCAGTGCCTGGGCCGAGGCGTCGTCAGGGCCTTCCGCCCACAGATGGGTGATGGCCTCGGCCGGATCGGGCAGGACCATCACCCAGCGGCCGTCGGCCTCCACGACCCGTACACCGTCGGTCGTGTCCACCTGCCGGTCCCCGGCCGCCTCCACAACACTGCGCATCACCAGTCCCTTGACCGCCCACGGTGTGGCCAGATCACGACGCAGCACATGAGCACGGGGGATACGGGCGTCGATCTGGCTGAGAGTGAGCTGAGTACGGGCCACCAGACCGATCAGCCGTACAAACGCCGCCGTGCCGTCGAGGACGCTGCTGAACTCCGGCACGATGAAGGCGCCACGGCCGTCGCCGCCGAAGATCGTGGACTCCTCACGGCCCACCCGGGTCAGATCGTCCGGCGAGGTCGTCGTCCACGCCACCTGAGTGCCGTGGTACGCGGCGACCTGCTCAGCGATACGTGTGGTCGTCACAGGCAGAGCCACCCGCCCGCTGCGCCGCTCGGCCGCGACCAGATCGAGCAGCACCAGCAGGGCCCGGTCGTCCTCGATGATCCGCCCGCGCTCGTCCACCAGCGACAGCCGCTCGCCCACGGGATCGAACCGCACTCCGAACGCGGCACGCGCCGAAGCGACGATCTCACCGAGTCTGACCAGTCCTGACCGGCGGGATTCGGCCGTCTCCGTGGGCCTGGACTCGTCAAGGCCGGGATTGATGGTCAGCGCGTCGACACCGAGCCGGCCCAGCAGGCTGGGCAGGACAAGCCCGGCGCTGCCGTTGGACGCGTCGACAACGACCTTGAGCGCCGCCTCGGAGATCCCTGTCGTATCGACATTGCGCAGCAGCGAGCCGGTGTACGAGTCGAAAACGCTGGCCGGGAAGTGCAGATCCCCGATCTCGCCCGGGAAGGCACGGCGGTACTCCTGGCGCGCGTACACCCGGTCCAGCTTGCGCTGGCCGGCCTGGGAGAGATCCGCGCCCCGCTCGTCGAAGAACATGATGTCCACGGAGTCCGGCACACCTGGCGAGGTACGGATCATGATGCCGCCGGCACTGCCACGGGCCGTCTGCTGACGGGCGACGGGCAGCGGTACGTTCTCCAGGTCCCGTACCTCGATGGCACTGGACTGGAGCGAGGAGATCACGGCCCGCTTGAGCGCACGGGCACCACGGGAGTGGTCACGTGCGGTGGTGACGGTGGAGCCCTTCTTGAGGGTGGTGGCGTACGCGCCCGCCAGCCGCACCACCACCTCCGGCGTGATCTCGACGTTCAGGATGCCGGAGACACCGCGGGCACCGAAGAGATGCGCCTGTCCCCGGGACTCCCAGATCACCGAGGTGTTGACGAACGCACCGGCCTCGATGGTCTTGAACGGATAGACCCGCACATTGCCCTGGATGATCGATTCCTCGCCGACCAGACACTCGTCGCCGATGACCGCGCCGTCCTCGACCCGGGCCGCCCGCATGATGTCGGTGTTCCTGCCGACCACACAGCCGCGCAGATTGCTGTGCTGACCGATATAGACGTTGTCGTGGACGACGGCTCTGTGCAGGAACGCACCGGTCTTCACCACCACATTGGATCCGACGACGGTGTGTTCGCGGATCTCCGCGTCGGCCTCGACCTTGGCGTAGTCACCGATGTACAGCGGACCTCGCAGAACGGCGTCGGGATGGACCTCGGCGCCCTCGGCGACCCAGACGCCCGGCGAGATCTCGAAGCCGTCGATATCGACGTCGACCTTGCCTTCCAGCACATCGGCCTGGGCCTTCACATAGCTCTCGTGCGTGCCGACATCCTCCCAGTAGCCCTCGGCGATATAGCCGTAGACCTTCTTGCCTTCCTTCATGAGCTGAGGGAAGACATCACCGGACCAGTCCACGGAGACATCGGCCTCGACATAGTCGAAGACCTCGGGCTCCATCACATAGATACCGGTATTGACGGTGTCCGAGAAGACCTGGCCCCAGGTGGGCTTCTCCAGGAAGCGCTCGACCTTTCCTTCCTCGTCCACGATCGTGATGCCGAATTCCAGAGGATTCGGCACCCGGGTCAGACACACCGTCACCAGTGCGCCCTTCTCCTTGTGGAAGGCGATGAGGTCGGTCAGATCGAAGTCGGTGAGGGCGTCGCCGGAAATGACGAGGAAGGCATCGTCCTTCAGCGCTTCTTCGGCGTTCTTGACGCTCCCCGCGGTGCCGAGCGGCTTCTCCTCGTTGGCGTAGGTGAGCTCCATGCCGAGCTCTTCACCGTCGCCGAAATAGTTCTTGACGAGGGAGGCAAGGAATTGCACGGTTACGACGGTCTCGCTGAGCCCATGGCGCTTGAGCAACCGCAGTACGTGCTCCATGATGGGGCGATTCACCACCGGCAGGAGCGGTTTGGGCATACTCGAGGTCATGGGGCGAAGTCGAGTTCCTTCGCCACCAGCCATCACGACGGCCTTCATGTCGGAAGCGTCCTCCTTGAAGAGACGGTCTCGCCGACTTCACCCGTCCGGACAGCGGCCCCCAACGTCAGGCGTGAGCCGGCGACACTGCACGGCTCACATCGACGAGCTAATCGGCCGCGGTGTCCGCCTTGACGAGCCGACGGACCTGGACCACATACAGGATCCCTGCCCACCAATAGAGCGTCGTACCCCATCCTGCGAACGCCCATCCGAAAACTTCGGCGAGTGACGCAAGCCAACCGCTTCCGTCACTGAGGAGCAGGAGCGGGAAGGCGTACATCAAGTTGAAGGTAGCCGCCTTCCCGAGGAAGTTCACCTGCGGAGGCGGATAGCCGTGCCGGCGAAGGATTCCCACCATCACCAGAAGCATCAGCTCACGGGCCACAAGAGCCGCGGTGAGCCACAGCGGCAGGATCTCCCGCCAGGTGAGACCCACCAGGGTGGAAAGGATGTACAGCCGGTCCGCCGCAGGGTCCAGGAGCCTGCCCAGACTGCTGATCTGGTTCCAGCGACGGGCGAGCTTGCCGTCGAGATAGTCGCTGACACCGCTCAGCATCAGCACCAGCAATGCCCAGCCGTCGCTGTTCGGCCCTCCGAACTCGGGGCGGAGGATCAGCCACAGGAAGAGGGGGACGCCGACGAGGCGGGCCATGCTGAGGATGTTGGGGATGGTGAGCACCCGGTCCGTCTGAACGCGAGTCTCCTGGACCTCCACCCGGGGGCCTCCTGTGTGGAACGTGCCAACGATGCCTCCTGACCTTACCCTCAGCGTCGGCGGCACAGTGCAAGGGGGTAACAACCGGACATCGGATACAGATCCTGGAACGTCCCGGAACGCAGAAATGCCCCGCGCCAGATACCTGGCACAGGGCACTCCCACAATAATTGTTCGGCGGCGTCCTACTCTCCCAC
>NZ_FMDK01000334.1 GCF_900091995.1 Streptomyces sp. MnatMP-M17 | reverse complement strand
CCGCCCGGCTGCCGCGGCACCGGGTGATGGTCGCGGCCAACGCCCTCAACTGCGTCTCACAGGCGTGCTTCGCGGTGCTCGTTCTCGCGGGCGAGCCACGGCTGTGGCAGATGATGGTGCTGGCCGCTCTCGGCGGTACCGGTCACGCCTTCTTCAGTCCCGCGTCCGAGGGCATGCTGCTGTCCAGTGTCGACGGCGCGCACGCGGGCCGCGCCTTCGCCCTCTACCGGATGGCGATGCACGGCGCGGGAATGGGCGGCGCGGCCCTGGGCGGCGCGCTGATCGCGGCGTTCGGGCCAGGCTGGGTCCTCGCCATCGACGCCGCCGCCTTCCTGCTGGCGGGAGCGCTACGCGCCTTCCTCGACGTCAGTCGTGTCCCGGTCCGTGCGCCCGGTGGCGGGATGCTGGCCGATCTGCGCGACGGCTGGCGGGAGTTCATAGGCAGGTCCTGGCTGTGGAGCATCGTCGTACAGTTCGCCGTGGTCAACGCGGTCGTCGTGGCGGCCGAGGCGGTGTACGGGCCGCTGGTCGCCCGGGACGAGCTGGGCGGGCCCGGTCCCTGGGGCCTCGCGCTGGCGGCCTTCGGCGCGGGCACCGTCGGCGGCGCGCTGCTGATGATGCGCTGGCGACCGCGCAGACTGCTGCTCGCGGGCACGCTCTGCATCTTCCCGCTCGCCCTCCCCTCGGCCGGGCTCGCGGTACCGCTGTCCGCCGCCGGACTGGCGGCGGTGATGTTCCTGACGGGCATCTCCGTGGAGGTCTTCGGCGTGTCATGGATGACGGCCCTGCACCAGGAGATTCCGGAGGAGAAGCTCTCCCGAGTCTCGGCGTACGACTGGCTGGGCTCGGTCGGCATGGTCCCGCTGGCCACGGCGCTCGCGGGACCGGCGGAGAGCGCCTTCGGGCGGAGCGCGGCGCTCTGGGGCTGCTCGGCGCTGATCGTCCTGCTGACGGCGGCGGTGCTGACCGTGCCCGATGTACGCCGGCTGACCCGCCGCACGGAGAAGGTCGCCGCCGATTCGTCCTCGGCCGCCGGACGGACCGAACCCGCCCGCCCGGCGACCGAGGACACCACGTCGCCCTCGGCCGCGCCTCGGGCTCCCTGACTGTCCTACGAGAGACGGCTCCGTGTCGTCCGTGCAGCCGCCACCAGGTTCTCCAGGGACGTACGGACCTCGGACCAGCCGCGTGTCTTCAGACCGCAGTCGGGATTGACCCAGAGCCGCCGCGCCGGGATCGCCTCAAGTGCCGTGCCCAGCAAGGCGGTCATCTCCTCGGCCGAGGGCACGCGCGGTGAGTGGATGTCGTACACACCAAGGGCCCACCTCGCGCGGATAGCCCGCCGCGGCCAGCTCGTCGGCGACCCGCATATGGGAGCGCGCGGCCTCCAGGCTGATCACATCGGCGTCCAGGTCGTCGATGGCGCGGATGATGTCGCCGAACTCCGCGTAGCACATATGCGTATGGATCTGGGTGTCGGGACGGACGCCCGCCGTCGTCAGCCGGAACGCCTCCGTCGCCCAGTCCAGATACGCCGACCGGTCCGCCGCGCGCAGCGGCAGCGTCTCCCGCAGCCCCGGTTCGTCCACCTGGATGACGGCCGTACCGGCCGCCTCCAGATCCGCGACCTCGTCCCGCAGCGCGAGCGCCACCTGCCGGGCGGTCTCGCCGAGCGGCTGGTCGTCCCGGACGAACGACCAGGCCAGCATGGTGACCGGGCCCGTCAGCATGCCCTTGACGGGCCGGTCCGTCAGCGACTGCGCGTACGACGTGGTGGCGACGGTCATCGGCGCGGGCCGCGAGATGTCGCCCGCCAGGATCGGCGGACGGACATAGCGGGTGCCGTACGACTGGACCCAGCCGTGCCGTGTGGCGAGATATCCGGTCAGCCGCTCGGCGAAGTACTGCACCATGTCGTTGCGTTCGGGCTCGCCGTGCACCAGGACATCGATGCCCGCCTTCTCCTGGAAGGAGACGACCTCACGGATCTCGGCCGCGATGCGCTCCTCGTATCCGGTCCCGTCCAGCCGCCCGGCCCGCAGTTCGGCGCGCGCCGTACGCAACTCGTCCGTCTGCGGGAACGATCCGATGGTGGTCGTCGGCAGCGGAGGCAGCCCGAGGCGCGCGTGCTGTGCGGCGGTGCGCTCCGCGTACGGCTGGTCCCGGTGGGCGTCCGCGTCCGTCACCGCCGCCGCGCGGACCCGTACCGCCGGATCGCGGGTGATCGCCGAGGCGGCACGGGAGGCAAGATCGGCGCGGTTGGCGGCGAGCCGGGCCGCGACGGTGTCGGTGCCTTGCGCCAGGCCCCGGCCGAGAGTGACGACCTCCTCGGTCTTCTGGCGCGCGAAGGCCAGCCACCGGGTGAGCTGCGGATCGAGCTCCCGCTCGGCGGCGCTGTCCAGCGGGACATGGAGCAGTGAGCAGGATGTCGACACATCGACCTGCTCGGCCAGACCGAGCAGGGTGGCGAGCGTGGTCAGCGAGGCCGCGAGATCGTTGATCCACACATTGCGGCCGTCCACCACCCCGGCGACCAGCCGCTTGCCGGGCAGTCCGCCGATCGCCGCGAGATCGGTGAGATTGGCGGCGGCAGGGCCGGTGAAGTCCAGCGCGAGCCCTTCGACCGGTGCCTTCGCCAGTACGGGCAGGGCCTCGCCGAGCCGGTCGAAGTAGGACGCCACCAGAAGCTGAGGCCGGTCGGTGAGCGTGCCGAGTTCACGGTAGGCGCGCGCGAGCGCGGTCAGCTCGGCGGGCGTACGGTCCTGGACGAGCGCGGGCTCGTCGAGCTGCACCCATTGCGCACCGGCCGCGCGCAGGTCGGCCAGCACCTCCGCGTACACCGGCAGCAGCCGGTCGAGCAGGGTGAGCGGCTCGAAACCGTCGGCCACGCCCGGCGCGGGCTTGGCGAGCAGCAGATAGGTGAGCGGGCCGACCAGCACCGGCCGGGCGGCGGTGTGGCCGAGCGCGACGGCCTCACGCAGCTCGGTGACCTGCTTGGCCGAGTGCGCGGAGAAGACGGTGTCCGGGTCCAACTCCGGGACGAGGTAGTGGTAGTTGGTGTCGAACCACTTGGTCATCTCCAGCGGCGCCACATCGTGGGCGCCGCGCGCCATGGTGAAGTAGCCGTCGAGCGCGTCGGCCTCGACGGCGGCCCGGTGTCGGGCCGGGACCGCGCCGACCATCACACTGGTGTCGAGCACATGGTCGTAGTACGAGAAGTCGCCCGTGGGCACTTCGTGGAGACCGGAGTCGGCCAGTCGGCGCCAGTTGTCGCGGCGCAGTCCTGCGGCCGTCTCCCGCAGCGTGTCCGCGGTGATCCGGCCCTTCCAGTACCCTTCGACGGCCTTCTTCAGTTCGCGGTCCGCGCCCTGGCGCGGGTAGCCGAGAACAGTGGCCCTCGGCGTCTGCGTCGACCTCGAACCCGACGTCGGACTCGGATGTGACCGGGCTGCCGCGGCTGCGGACTTGGGTGTCACGGGACTCTCCTTCGCGAGTCGTGCGGGAACGATCCCGGCGGAACTCGTAGGAGGCGAAGGAACGGAAGCCGGGACGGTGCCGCGCTCCACGCAGCCACGTGTCGCGCACGCCCGTCCGTATCCGCCGACCCGCCCACGAGGTCACCGAGATCTCCGTGTGCGGTGCTCGCACACGGGCAGTGGCAGGTCTTCGGACTTGTGGGCACACCTCGTGGCCGTGGCCGTGAACCATTGGCCGTACGTATGACGTACGTACCGGTACGAGGCTCCTACTGACCGTCGCTTCCCGGACGCGGTGCGTCCAGTGCGTATGACGGCGGTCGTTCCCACTCACCGCTGCGGGGCAGTCCCGGACTTCCACCGGGTTCCCTCTTACGACGCGGCTGCCTGGCGGACAGCGCGAACCGACTGCGTGTCCAGCCTAGAGGCTCGCATGACGCGGCGGCCAGCCCGGTCCGGGGAACGGACCTGACGACCTTGGACGTACTTTCCTTGGACGGCTTCGGGCGTGCCGGATACTGGGCGGCATGGTCCACGACGACGAACCGGTACTGCTCGGCCGGGCCGGCCGCACCGCCCACATCACGCTCAACCGCCCTCGCGCGCTCAACGCCCTCACCCACCCGATGGTCCTGCGGATCTCCGAGGCCCTCGCGCAGTGGGAGGACGACGAGAGCGTCACGGCGGTGCTCATCTCGGGCGCCGGCGAGCGCGGACTGTGCGCCGGCGGCGACATCCGCGCGATCCATGAGGACGCACGCGCCGGAGGCTCCGCCTCGCCCGCCTTCTGGCGCGACGAGTACCGGCTCAACGCCCGTATCGCCCGCTCCACCAAGCCCTATGTCGCGCTGATGGACGGCATCGTGATGGGCGGCGGAGTCGGTGTCTCGGCGCACGGCAGTCTGCGGATCGTCACCGAACGGTCGGCGGTCGCCATGCCCGAGACCGGAATCGGTCTGATCCCCGACGTCGGCGGCACCTATCTGCTCTCCCGCGCGCCGGGCGAGCTGGGGACGCATCTCGCCCTGACCGGCAGGGCGGTGGGCGCGGCGGACGCCCTGCTGTGCGGGCTCGCGGACCACTTCGTACCTTCGGAGCGGCTGGCCGCTCTGCGTACCGCGCTGGCCGGGCCCGGGATACGCGCGGCGGCGGATGTCATCGGGACGGTACGCGCGTACGGGACCGAGTACGGCACTGAGCACGGAACGGCTGTGCCCGAGGGCCAACTCGCCGCGGACCGCGAGTGGATCGACACCTGTTACGCGGCCGACTCGGTGGAGGAGATCATCGAGCGGCTGCTCGGCAGCGGCCGGCCCGCGGCGAAGGAGGCCGCGGAAACGATCCTGACCCGGTCGCCCACCGCGCTCAAGGCGACACTCGAAGCGATGCGCCGGGCCCGTCGGCTGCCGACGCTGGAGCGGGTGCTCGACCAGGAGTACCGCGCCTCGTGCGCCGCGCTGGCCAGCCACGATCTGCTGGAGGGCATCCGCGCGCAGGTCATCGACAAGGACCGCAGACCGCGGTGGTCACCGAGGGAACTGGCAGACGTCACCGAGGCCGATGTGACGCGGTTCTTCGCGGCGCCGCCGGGCGGCGACCTCGGGCTTGCCGCTGTGAGCTGACAGCAGGGCTTCAGTGCACCGGTCAGCGGCGGAGGTGGTGGCGCTTGCGCCAGGCGACCACCGCCGCGACCAGACCGGAGATCACGATGAAGCCCATGGCGATCAGGAACACCGGTGATGTCGGCGAGGCGGCCCGGCTGCCCGCGACCACATACGCCGCGTTGTTGGGGATAGAGCCGATGAATGTCGCCAGCAGGAACGGCGTCCACCGCATCCGGGAGACGGCCGCGCAGTAGTTGCTCGGCGCGAACGGCACCCCGGGAAAGAGCCGGATCGCCAGCATCGACCGGAAGGCGTGGGAGCTGAGCTGACGGTCGACCGCCTTCAGCCAGCGGCCCCGCAGCAGCGGGCGCAGCGCCTCCTGCCCGAGGAAGCGGCCGAGCCCGAAGGAGAGCGCGGCGCTCAGCACCGTCCCGACGAGCGCGGCGGCCAGCCCGAGATAGGAGCCGAGGAGCGCGCCGGAGGCGATGTTGAGCAGCGGGCGCGGTACGAACGCCGTCGCGAGCAGCCCGTACGCCACGGTGAACAGCACCACGGCGATACCGCCGCTGACATGCGGCGGCCAGCCGTCGGCGAGCAGCTTCTGCGGCTCG
>NZ_FMDK01000602.1 GCF_900091995.1 Streptomyces sp. MnatMP-M17 | reverse complement strand
CGGCCCCCCCCCCCCCCCCCCCCCGCCATACCGAGCTTGGTGTAGTACGGCGGGCCCCACTGGAGAGTGGACGCCTCAAGTTCGATCCCGGGGTGGGACGCGCGGTAGGCGTCCAGCATCGCCTGCATGTTGACGCCGTCGCCACCGCCGAAGAGATGCCAGTAGCGCAGCCGGGTGCGTCCGGCTCCGGCCCCCGTGGGAGCGGCACAGCCGGAGGCGCCGACACCCAGGGTTCCTGCCGCGGCGAGGGCGCCGAGTCCGGTGAGGACGCTTCTGCGGCCCGGTGAGGTCTGTTGCATCGAGGCCCATCCCTGTGTCTTCACGGTTCCGGGACATCGAGCGGCATGCGTCATCCCTGCGCATGGCGTTCGATATTTCGAATGGTGCTCGTAACTTCGAACGGGAACATAGAGTTGAACCTCACACCCGTCAACGCTTCGCGCAGAGCCGGGGATCAACCGGCTTGCGCCGGCGGACGCGGCTCCGCAGATCATCTCCTTGGCACAACTTCCGTACGGGGGGACCTTGTTCGCGGCACCAGGGTCGAGAAAGCCCTGTCTCCACACGGCGGTAGAGCCGCATGTCCCATACAGCGCACAACGACTTATCGGGGACAGCCCTCACGGGACTGCTGCCCGTGCCGACAGCGGCCGACTGCTACCCATCCGACTCCGACTGGTCAGGCTCGAATGCCCTGGCCTGGATCTCGTCGGCGAGATAAAGGCCCAGCAGCAGCCGGGCCAAGTTCAGGCCGACCTCCTGTTACCGGCGCCGACGGCCTGTCCGCGGATATCGCGCAGAATCTATGGACGTCCATGACGGCGTTCCAGGACCGCATCGGCAACCCGGACTACCGTGGGCCCGCGGCCGAGACGCAGAAGCTTGCCCAGGGGCAGGGCACCGGTGGTCTACGGTCCGTCGGGCCCGCTCATCAAGTTCAATCCGGACAAGGTCAGGAACCCGCCCGGTACGTCCCAGGAACTGCTCGACTGCACGCGAATGACACGCGGGCCGTAAGAGGTCTAGACGACAAGGAACCCCCGGGTCACTGACCTGGGGGTTTGTCGTGGAGCGGGTGACGAGAATTGAACTCGCGCTCTGAGCTTGGGAATCACCCCGAACTGCGGCCAGATAATGGCCTCTGGCCTGGGGCGATGGTCGTTTGCGGCCGTTCAATCAAGGCTTCGGTGAAGCCCCTGGTGGCCGCTGTGTACCGACGGTACTGGCACGTTGTGGCACGGCGTTGTGCTGAGTCCTGGGAGACGGTCGGTCTGGTCGGGGAACTGGGCGCTGGCCGACCTGGATGTGGCGGCTCCTCGGAGTGAGGGGGGGAGGGTAGGTCCGCTGGGGCTGATGTGCTTTCCCGGCCGGTCGGGCGGGCGGATCAGCGTAGTCCGGCGAAGAGATCGTTCTCGGGTACGGCCGCCCCGGTGGCGTTCTGGACGCGTACGAAGGTCTCCATGCCCATCAACTCGCCGAACCTCTCCTTGCCCATCTTGAGGAAGAAGATGTTCTCGCCCTGACTGGCGTGCGCGGCCAGCGCGTCGAACTTCTGACCGCTGAACGCGGTGGTGTCCACCCACGTGGTGACCTCATCGTCGGGGAGGCCGATCTTGGCCATCGCGGCGGCCTCGGCAGGATCCGGCTCCGGCATGTCCTCCTGAAACTCGCGCATTGTCTCCCCGAACCGCTGCATCATCGAGCGGGGCATCGTCGTCCAGTACACCTTCGGTGTCAGCGCGGTCATCTCCAGCGCTGCCATCGTGATGCGGTGCGCCTGGATATGGTCGGGGTGACCGTAGAAGCCGTTCTCGTCGTAGGTGACGACCACATCGGGTCGGTAATGCCGCATGAGTTCCGCAAGCCGGGCGGCGCCTTTCTCCACGGGGGTCTGCCAGAAGGATCCGGGGGCGTCGTTGCTCGGCCAACCCATCATCCCGGAGTCGGCATAATCCAGCATCTCCAGATCGCTGACCTTCAGGACGTCGCAGCTCGCCTCGAGTTCTTGGCGGCGCAGCAAGGCGACGGCCGCCGGATCGTGACCGGGATCGCCCGGCTTGACACCTCCCGGTCCGTCACCACAGCTGCCATCGGTACACGTCACGAGAACCGTGCGGATGCCTTCCGCCGCGTACCGCGCGAGGACCCCACCGGTTCCGGTGGCCTCGTCGTCAGGGTGGGCGTGTACAGCCATGAGCGTCAGGGGCCAGTCAGTCATGGAACAAATCCTCCTGCAGAGATACGTCTTGGTCCGAGTGCGCGGCGGGCGTACCGCGACCCCGAGAACCCGGATCCAGGTGAGGCGGACGACCTCGTGGTCTCCGCGTTCCCCGCCCGTGCGGCGCCGGTCCCTCGCTCGGTGCAACCGTGCCGACCGTGCCGGCTGTTCCCGGCGCGGCTACCTCGGCTTTCCAGGCGCCGACGTGTCTACGCGAACTAGGGACAGACACGACCTGCACGTCTCAGCGCCACGTCGAGTCCGACTTCCGTCCGGCACCCGCCGTGAGATTCCGACACGAAGTCTGAAACCGTACGGCGGTCCCAGGGGCCAGTTCGCCGGGGGGCAGACAGGAGAAAACCACGAAGGGCTGGCCATGCAGGCCGTACGGCCTCGTCGACGTGGGTGAGCGGGGTGCGGCCCTCCGCGGCGCCGGCTTCAGCCGGGAGTGGCCTGCTGCCCGCGCCGCGATCGGCATGCCGAAGGAGTTTTGCTTCTACGACCTGCGGCACCCT
The DNA here is from genome assembly GCF_900091995.1 of Streptomyces sp. MnatMP-M17. GTDB lineage: Bacteria > Actinomycetota > Actinomycetes > Streptomycetales > Streptomycetaceae > Streptomyces. The sequence continues at coordinate 2,916 of NZ_FMDK01000602.1, read as the reverse complement.
GGGAACCTCGCCGCCGACAGCGGCGCCAAGCTGAAGGACCTGATGGTTCGCGGGGGCCAGTCGTCCGAGCGGGCTCAGCCGATCTACCGGCACTCCACCGAGGCGCCGGCGCAGGCGCCAATGACGCAGCCTTCCGCTGCGCCGCATGCCAGTAGGCCCGCGTCCGGCACGGGCTCGGCCGGCGCCGCCCGCCGGCTCGTGCCCCCACCCGGCTCCCGACGCGCTGCCCAGTGGCCAACCTGGCTCCCCCGAGGGCACTTATGGCGGGCGGAACGGCGCGCAGGTTTTTGAGAGATCTGGACAAAAAATCGAACCCCAGGTCTCTGACCTGGGGCTTTCTCGTGGAGCGGGTGACGAGAATCGAACTCGCGCTCTGAGCTTGGGAAGCTCATGTTCTACCATTAAACTACACCCGCGAGGCGGCCGGTGATCGGCTTTGCGTCGCTGGACACTCTACCTCAACTGGGACCCCGGGCGTATTGCGCCGCGGGGTTTCTGTGGTGTTCGGGGGTGGAAGTGGGGGTGGCGGGCGGGAGTTGGGGCGTAGGGTCTGGGGCGGAGTGCCGGGGCGGGGGGCGTCCCCTTCATCCCCTAGTGTGGGCGTTCGTCCGTGTTTGTTGGGGAAGGGACCTGATGGACTTGATGGAGCGCACCGTCGTCCGCTGTGCCGATGGGCATGTGTTCAGTACTACGACGTTCCCGATGCAGCAGCTCGACAGCGCGAGGATCGGGCCCGGTCGGCTCATCCGGTGTCCGCGGTGTGCGCGGTTGCGGCATGCCGTGCCCGTGGAGCCGGTGAAGGCGGCCGTGGAGTCTGAGCAGCGCTGACCCAGGTCGGCACAGGCGCGCGGGCCCGCCCGATGGGGGTGGGTCCGCGCGCTCTGCGTATCCTCGGGACGTGCTTCTCTCAGACAAGGACATCCGGGCCGAGCTCGATTCCGGACGCGTACGCATCGAGCCGTACGACGCATCGATGGTGCAGCCCTCCAGCATCGATGTGCGGCTCGACCGGTTCTTCCGGGTGTTCGAGAACCACCGCTATCCGCATATCGACCCCGCCGTCGAGCAGGCCGATCTGACGCGTACGGTCGAGCCGGAGGGGGACGAACCGTTCATCCTGCACCCCGGCGAGTTCGTTCTCGCGTCGACGTACGAGATCATCTCGCTGCCCGACGACATCGCCTCCCGGCTGGAAGGCAAGTCCAGCCTCGGACGGCTCGGGCTGGTGACCCATTCGACCGCCGGCTTCATCGATCCCGGTTTCTCCGGGCATGTCACGCTCGAACTGTCGAATCTCGCGACACTGCCCATCAAGCTCTGGCCGGGTATGAAGATCGGACAGCTGTGTCTCTTCCGGCTCAGCTCGCCCGCGGAGCATCCGTACGGTTCCGAGCGGTACGGCTCGCGCTATCAGGGACAGCGTGGGCCGACCGCCTCGCGGTCCTATCTGAATTTCCACCGGACTCAGGTGTGACGGCAGGTGTGACGGTGTGACACGGGAGAATCTTTCGTACGAGATGTTCGGCGTAGCCGTCCGCGAGCTCGCGCAGACAATCGCCGACGACGGTTACGAACCCGACGTCGTGCTCAGCATCGCGCGCGGTGGCGTCTTTGTCGCCGGCGGTCTCGCCTACGCCCTGGACTGCAAGAACATCCATCTGGTCAACGTCGAGTTCTACACCGGCGTCGGCACCACCCTCGCCATGCCGGTCATGCTGGCGCCCGTGCCCAACGTCGTGGACTTCTCCCACAAGAAGGTCCTCATCGCCGACGACGTCGCCGACACCGGCAAGACGCTCAAGCTGGTCCGCGACTTCTGTGCGGACCATGTCGCCGAGGTGCGCAGCGCGGTCATTTACGAGAAGACCCAGTCCCTCGTGAAGTGCGAGTACGTCTGGAGGCGCACCGACGACTGGATCAACTTCCCCTGGAGCGTCCAGCCGCCCGTCGTGCGCCGCCAGCCTGGCTGACCGGCCCGCCCAGCCGCTAAGAAGTTCTGCCTGTCGTCAGATCGTGCCCAGCTTCAGCAGCGACAGCAGCGCGACGAGCTGGATCGCCGACGCGCCCAGCGCCTTCGGCCACGGCAGATCGTGCGACTTGCCCACCATGATCGTGAAGAGCGCCCCCGACGCGATCCAGGTGGCCCAGCCGAGGAGCATGACGAGGGAGTTCTCGCCGCCCAGGAAGAGCGCGAAGACCAGACGCGGCGCGTCCGTGATCGACATGATCAGCATGGAGAGGCCCACGGTCGGCTGCCAGGCGCCGTCGCCGCCGAGCTGGCGGGCCAGCGTATGGGTCACCGCGCCCAGGATCAGACCGCCGAGTACGAAGGCGACCGCCGTCGTCAGGACATACGGGATGGCGGTGGTCAGCGTCGCGTTGATCGCGTCGTCGCGGGCCGTGTCGAAGCCGAAGAGCGCCAGCAGACCGTAGAGGAACGTGACGATCAGCGCCGGGCCCCAGACCGGGTAGTCGCGCGTCTGGAGGAACGTCGCGCCGGGGCGCAGCACGATGCCGCTCAGCAGCTCCTGCCAGCGCAGCCGCGGGCCGACGGGCGCCGGGGCCGCGCCCGCGTGGTACGTGGAGCCGTCGCCGTACGGGTCGTCACCGAGGCTGAACGCCTGGGTGTGGCCCGGGTTGTTGGCGTACGGGTCGCCGTGCGGGCCCGGCCGGCCCTGGGGCGTGTGCGGGGGCTGCTGGGCGTACGGGTCGCCGAAGTACTCCGGCTCGCCGTGTCCGCCACCGCCGCCGTGCTGTCCGCCGCCGTGTGCGCCCTGTGCGCCGTGTCCGCCGTACTGGCCGCTGCCACCGCTCGCCGGAGGCCACTGCTGCTGCCCGTACGGAGGCGCGGCCTGGTGCTGCCCGCCCCCGTAACCGGGTGGCGGCGCTGCCTGCCGTCCGTACGGCTGCTGCCGC
>NZ_FMDK01001163.1 GCF_900091995.1 Streptomyces sp. MnatMP-M17 | reverse complement strand
CCCCTCCCCCCCCGAGCCGTGGAAGGCCGCCGATGTGCTCGGCAACGGCGGGCGGATCCGCGCGGACGACACCGTGCCGTTCGCGGTCTGGACGGCGGCCCGCCACCGTGACGATCTGCCGGCCGCGCTCTGGTCGACGGCCGAGGGCTTCGGTGACGTGGACACCACCTGCGCCATCACCGGAGGCATCGTCGCGGCCCGGACGGGAACGGGCTCGGTCCCGGCGCAGTGGCGCGAGCGCCGGGAGCCGCTGCCACTGTGGGAGGCGCTGCCGTAGGCCGGGCCGCTCAGGGCGCCGCGTGCTTCTCCGCCGCGACTGCCATGTCGAGCAGCGCGGTATCCGCTCCCCGGGCCGCGACCAGTTGCAGTCCGACCGGGCAGCCGTCCGCCGTGAAACCGGCCGGAATGCTTGCCGCCGGCTGCCCGCTCAGGTTGAACGCCCAGGTCAGCGCGGTGGAGTAGAGCTCGCCCGGGCCTTCGTGGCCGTGCGGCCGGTTCGGCGTGACCGGTGTGAGCAGCAGCGGCGCCCGGGCGAACAGGGCGTCAAGCCTGCGGTCGTTCTCCGCCCGTACCTCCGCCGCCCGTGCCCGGGCGGCTCTGGACGGTTCGCCGCCGCGCACGGTCGTCCAGGCCTCGCGCGGATCGAGGAGTACGAACGGATCGGCGGGCGTCAGCGGATCGTTGGGCGGCAACAGGTCGTTGGGCACGCGCCGCGCCTTCGCGTACCGCGCGTCCTCCGGTCGTACGAGCCGTACCACTCCCGCCGTCACCAGCCGCTCCACCGCCGCCCGTACCACCGCGGCCACCTCCGGATCCGGCCGCGCGTAGCCCAGATCGGGCGAGTAGACCGCGGGCACCGGCAGGGACAGGGCAGTTGGTTCGTCAGCCAGATCGTCAGCCGTGTCGTAAACCGGTTCGTGTGTGCCGAGCACACAGCGCAGATACGGCCGTGCCTCCGCCGCCGACCGTGCCAGTACGCCCGCCGAGGCCAGTCCCGTACGGTCCGGCGAGGGCAGCAGCCCGTTCGTCGTCTTCAGCCCGAACACACCGCACCAGGCCGCCGGGATCCGTACCGAGCCCGCTCCGTCGCTGCCCGTGGCCAGTGGCACCATCCCGGCCGCGACCGCCACCGCGGAGCCCGCCGAGGATCCGCCGGGCGTACGGTCGGCGCGGTACGGATTGACCGTACGGCCGTGTCTGCCCTGGCCCCAGGTCTGCCAGTACGTTCCGGGCCCGGGCACCGCCGTCGAGCCCACCGGCACCGCACCCACCGCGATCAGGCGCTCCGCCGCGTACGACCGGATCCCGGACGGTCCCTTCACCGCGAACGGCACTCCGGCGAGCGGCAGCCGCCGGGCCACCGTGCGCGCCCGCGCCGA
>NZ_FMDK01000599.1 GCF_900091995.1 Streptomyces sp. MnatMP-M17 | reverse complement strand
CCCCGCCCTCGCCGACTGGCTGGCCGCCGCTCCCGGCCGTGGCACCGGAGTGCTCCAACTCCTCGATCCCGGGGCCCGGATGCTCGCCGTCGTCACTCCGCGCCGTATCACCGCGTACCGCACCGCCGACGGCGATCTGCGCTGGGTACTGCCCGCCGTACGCGGCTGCGCCTTCGACCCGGCGCGCTCGGTCCGTAAGGGCGGAGCCCTGCTCGTCGCCCAGCCCTGCGAAGGAAACTCCGCCTGGACCGCGGAGCTGAAGGCCGTGGACGGACTCGGCAGGATCGTGCCCGACCGCACTCCGCTCGGCAACGATCTCCCGGACCACGGGCAGGCCGAGGGCACCGGCACCCGGCAGCGGAAAGCAGTTGCGCAGCCCGGTTAGACTGGTCGGCATGGCATTTCTCCTTGTGCATTAGCCGGCGTCGAAGACTCGCCTCCGCCTGCCCTCTTCCGCCGTCCATACCGCCCTGGAGTCTTTCCGTGATCACCGCAACCGGCGTAGAGCTGCGCGCCGGAGCCCGTGTCCTCATCGAGTCCGCCTCGTTCCGTATCGCCAAGGGAGACCGCATCGGTCTCGTCGGCCGCAACGGAGCCGGCAAGACCACCCTCACCAAGTGCCTCGCGGGCGAGGGCATCCCCGCCTCCGGCACCATCACCCGCTCCGGCGAAGTCGGTTATCTGCCGCAGGACCCGCGCACCGGCGATCTCGAAGTCCTCGCCCGCGACCGTGTCCTCTCCGCCCGCGACCTCGACTCCGTACTGCGGAAGATGCGCGAGAACGAGGAGCGGATGGCGAACGGCAAGGGCGCCACCCGCGAGAAGGCGATGAAGAAGTACGAGCGCCTGGAGACGGAGTTCCTCACCAAGGGCGGATACGCCGCCGAGGCCGAGGCCGCGACCATCGCCGCCGCGCTCGGGCTGCCCGACCGGGTGCTCGGCCAGCCGCTGCACACGCTCTCCGGCGGTCAGCGCCGCCGGGTGGAGCTGGCGCGGATCCTCTTCTCGGACGCCGACACCCTGCTGCTCGACGAGCCCACCAACCACCTCGACGCGGACTCGATCATCTGGCTGCGCGACTATCTCAAGACCTACCGCGGCGGCTTCATCGTGATCTCCCACGATGTCGAGCTGGTCGAGACCGTGGTCAACAAGGTCTTCTATCTGGACGCCAACCGCTCGCAGATCGACGTCTACAACATGGGCTGGAAGCTCTACCAGCAGCAGCGCGAGGCCGACGAGAAGCGCCGCAAGCGCGAGCGCGCCAACGCGGAGAAGAAGGCCGCCGCCCTCAACTCCCAGGCCGACAAGATGCGTGCCAAGGCCACCAAGACCGTGGCCGCGCAGAACATGGCCCGCAGGGCCGAGCGGCTGCTGTCCGGTCTTGAGGAGGTACGGCAGTCCGACAAGGTCGCCAAGCTGCGCTTCCCCGAGCCCGCGCCCTGCGGCAAGACTCCGCTGACGGCCGAGGGACTGTCGAAGTCGTACGGCTCCCTGGAGATCTTCACCGATGTGGATCTCGCCATCGACAAGGGCTCCCGGGTCGTCATCCTCGGACTCAACGGCGCGGGCAAGACCACACTGCTGCGGCTGCTGGCCGGCGTGGAGAAGCCGGACACCGGACAGGTGACGCCGGGCCACGGACTCAAGCTGGGCTACTACGCCCAGGAGCACGAGACGCTCGACCCGGACCGCTCGGTCCTGGAGAACATGCGCTCCTCGGCACCCGATCTCGATCTGGTCGAGGTCCGCAAGACGCTGGGCTCCTTTCTTTTCTCCGGTGACGATGTCGACAAGCCCGCCGGTGTTCTCTCCGGCGGCGAGAAGACCCGGCTCGCGCTCGCCACGCTGGTCGTCTCCTCGGCCAATGTGCTGTTGCTCGACGAGCCGACGAACAACCTGGACCCGGCCAGCCGCGAGGAGATCCTCGGTGCGCTGCGTACGTACAAGGGCGCGGTCATCCTCGTCACCCATGACGAGGGCGCGGTCCACGCGCTGGAGCCGGAGCGGATCATCCTGCTGCCCGACGGCGTCGAGGACCTCTGGGGAGCGGACTACGCGGATCTGGTCGCGCTCGCGTGACGGCCGGACGGCACGTCGGATGCTCCGCTGTGTGACCGTCCGGCGGCCCACCGTGCCGTGATCCACAGGCGGTCCGGATCTGGTCCGGACCTGGTCCGGACCGTGATCCACTCCGTATGGATCATTCGGCTCAGCGGTGATCCATCATCTGTGTGAGTGTGTCTCGTACTGTCGGCGTGCCGCGCGACGGAGAGTGCGGTTGGACACACTGTCCGGGCCGCTCTTCGCCGTACGTCGCTGACCTGGCACTTCGATCGATATACCGGCCCTTGTCCACTGCGGCCATGACCGGAATCGGGGATTCCGGTCGCGCCGGAAGCTTGAACTCTGCCAAAGCTTGTCGTACGGACCTTGCCGAATGGGTGGCCAGGAGGGCCGTAAGGGGTGATCATGAGAAGTCCAGAGCGCACTTCCCATGAGGAGGCACGGGTGGCCGAGACTCTGAAGAAGGGCAGCCGGGTGACCGGCGCCGCGCGCGACAAGCTCGCGGCAGACCTGAAGAAAAAGTACGACAACGGTGCGAGCATCCGGGCGCTGGCCGAGGAAACCGGCCGTTCCTATGGATTCGTTCACCGGATGCTCAGCGAGTCCGGAGTCACGCTGCGGGGACGCGGGGGAGCGACGAGAGGCAAGAAGGCCGCTTCGGCCTGACAGCCGCGTGCGCTCCTCATGGCCACCGGTTCGGACGGTGGCCACCCGGGTCGATCAGGCGATCGCCCAGGTGGTTACTGTGCAGTCACTTAGCCAATTACTTTGATGTCCGGCTGTCCGACTGCCCGAACCGGAGGCGCCCGTATGACTTCGCTCGAATCAGTACGCGAACCAGTGCTCGACAAGGACGGCGTGCGGCTCACCGTCGAGGACGCGATCGCCACGGTGACATTGACCAATCCGGCCAAGCGCAACGCCCAGTCTCCCGCTCTGTGGCGGGCGTTGACGGAGGCCGGCAGGTCGTTGCCGGGCAGTGTGCGGGTCGTGGTGCTGCGTGGTGAGGGCATGTCCTTCTCCGCGGGGCTCGACCGGCAGGCGTTCACTCCCGAGGGATTCGACGGGGAGCCGTCCTTCCTGGAACTGGCTCGAGGCTCCGACGCGGACCTCGACGCGGCCATCGCCGGGTACCAGGACGGCTTCGTCTGGCTGCGCCGCAATGACATCGTGTCGATCGCGGCCGTCCAAGGGCATGCGATCGGCGCCGGCTTCCAGCTCGCCCTCGCCTGCGATCTCCGGGTCGTGGCGTCGGACGTGCGGTTCGCCATGCGTGAGACCAGTCTGGGGCTGGTCCCGGATCTCACCGGCACTCATCCGCTGGTGGGACTCGTCGGTTATGCCCGCGCGCTGGAGATCTGCGCCACGGGCCGCTTCGTCCAGGCCGAGGAGGCCGAACGCACCGGGCTCGCCAATCTCGTCGTGCCCGTGGACGAACTCGACGAGGCCGTCCGGGATCTGGCGGGCGCGCTGCTGGCCGCGCCCAGGGACGCGATGATCGAGACCAAGGCGCTGCTCCGAGGCGCGGCGGGCCGCTCCTTCGAGGAGCAGCGCGCGGCCGAGCGCGCGGCGCAGGCTCGTCGGCTGCGTGATCTGGCGGGACTCGCCGATTGACATGGACTGCGCGTGCCTCACAGCTGCGGCGTCGCGGTGAGTGCCACCGCGGCCTCGCTCGTGTACATCACAAAGGTCAGCGTCTCCTGGAAGTAGAGCCGTACGTCCGTGTCGTCGTGGGACAGATAGCCGATGGACACGTCCTGGCCGAGACGGAGTTCGAAGTCGCCGCCGCGCGTGGAGAGCAGGAAGGCACCGTCGATGGCGGGCGCCCAGACGATCTGGCCGTCCAGCACCCGGTCGATGTGCTTGTGGATCGGATAGCCGTGGTCGGACGTCTCGTTCACGGCGGTGTACGCGTCGGCGCTCAGCGCCAGGGTGTACGGACCGCCGACGCCCGCCAGCCGCAGCGTGGACACGGCCTGGCTGATGGCGTCCGGATAGTCGCGCACCTCGTCGGGGAGAGTCAGCTCCGGATTGGACGTGCTCTGCCGGATACCCGTGATGCCCGCCGCTCCGTATCCCTCGAAGACCGCGCGGTCCTCGGCGAACGCAATCTTCCGGGCGGCGTCCTTCACCGGCTGCCAGTCCGCGTCCTTCGCGCCGCGCTCGACATCGTCCACCTGCCGGCGGTCGACCGTGAACGGCACCCGTAGCTCGACCAGCGGCCGTGACGCGCGCCGGGGGGG
>NZ_FMDK01000703.1 GCF_900091995.1 Streptomyces sp. MnatMP-M17 | reverse complement strand
CCGTAATAAGCCGACCGCTGCCGACCGCTCTTGCGCCCGCCGCCATCCAGGCGGCGGGCGCGCCCCGTTGTATACCTGAGCGTTGTATACCTGAGCGGTCCGGGCGGTGGTCACTCGTCCCGGTAGGTCTCCAGCAGCCGCAGCCATACCTCGCTGATCGTGGGATACGACGGGACCGCGTGCCACAGACGGCTGATCGGCACCTCGCCGATGACCGCGACGGTGGCCGAGTGGAGCAGCTCACCGACTCCCGGTCCGGCGAACGTCACACCACGCAGGATCTCGCGGTCGAGGTCCACGATCATGCGGGCACGGCCGTGGTAGCCGTCGCCGTAGAGCGCCGCGCCGGACACATTGCCGATCTCGTAGTCGACCGCGCGGACACGGTGGCCCGCCCGCTCGGCCTCGGCGAGGCTGAGACCGACCGCGCCGATCTCCGGGTCGGTGAAGACGACCTGCGGAACGGCGCCGTGGTCGGCGGTGGCGGCGTACGGGCCCCAGGGCGCGGAGACCGGTACGGCCGAGTCCACGGCCCTGGCCGCGATGGCAGCGCCGGCGATCCGGGCCTGGTACTTGCCCTGATGGGTCAGCAGAGCGCGGTGGTTGACATCGCCGACCGCGTAGAGCCAGTCACTCCCGTCGACCAGGCAGCTGTCGTCCACCGTCAGCCAGGAGCCCGGATCGAGGCCCACCGACTCCAGACCGATGTCGTCCGTGCGCGGCGCCCGGCCGGTGGCGAAGAGGACCTCGTCGGCCTCGATCCGCTCGCCGCCCGTCAGTACGACCGTCACCGGGCCGGTACCGCCGTCGCGCTCGACCGCGGCGACCGTCGCTCCCGTACGGACCTTGGCGCCCGCCTCGGTCAGCGCCTCGACCACCAGCTCACCGGCGAACGGTTCCAGCCTCGGCAGCACACCGTCGCCGCGCACCAGCACGGTGACCTCCGAGCCGAGCGCCCGCCACGCGGTGGCCATCTCCACACCCACCACTCCCCCGCCGACGACCACCAGGCGATCCGGGACCCGCTGGGAGCTGGTCGCCTCACGGCTGGTCCAGGGCTTGGCATCGGCGAGTCCCGGCAGATCGGGAAGTACGGCCCGGCTGCCCACGCACACGGCGACGGCGTGGCGCGCGGTCAGCACCCGCTCCTCGCCGTCGGGGCCCGTGACCACGACTCTTCTCTTGCCGTCCAGCCGGCCGTAACCGCGTACGAAGGTCGCTCCCACGCTTTCGAGCCATGCGACCTGGCCGTCGTCCTTCCAGTTCGCGGTGAACTCATTGCGGCGCGCGAGCACCGCGGACGCGTCCAGCGGGCCGCTCACATCCTGGCTCAGCCCCGGCAGCCTGCGCGCGTCGGCGCGCGCCAGCACCGGGCGCAGCAGCGCCTTGCTCGGCATACAGGCCCAGTACGAACACTCGCCGCCGGCCAATTCGCTCTCCACGACCGCCGTGCTCAGTCCGGCGGCCCTGGTGCGGTCGGCGACATTCTCACCGACCGGTCCCGCGCCCAGCACCACAACGTCATATTCCATGGCTTCCGTCATGGGCTCAGTCTGGTGCGGAGATCGTCGCATGGCCACACGATCTTCGGGCAGGGGCCAAGGGACCCGAAGGACTCAGGACCCAGAGGGCCCAAGGAATACGCCGATGCCGCGGACGGTTGTCGCAGGCGGCTTCCCACCGGAGAGCAGGAAGAGGTAACAGGCCATGGCCACTGTGGAACTCACCAAGGACAACTTCGACCGGACGGTGTCGGAGAACGACTTCATCCTGATCGACTTCTGGGCTTCCTGGTGCGGACCGTGCCGCCAGTTCGCGCCGGTGTACGAGAAGGCCTCGGAGCGTCATGAGGACCTCGTCTTCGCCAAGGTCGACACGGAGGCACAGCAGGAGCTCGCCGCCGCCTTCGACATCCGCTCCATCCCGACGCTGATGATCGTCCGGGACAATGTCGCGGTGTTCGCGCAGCCCGGCGCGCTGCCGGAGGCCGCCCTGGAGGATGTGATCGGCCAGGCCCGCGCGCTGGACATGGACGAGGTCCGCAAGTCGGTCGCGGAGGCCGAGGCGAAGGCGAAGAACGCCGAGAGCGCGTAACCGGGAGTTTTCCGGCGGAGTGCCCGCCGTCCTCAGGGGCCGGGGACGGCGATCACCCGGACCGACATCCCGTAGTCCAGCTCCGAGCCGTCGACCAGCAGCGCTTCCACCGTCAGGGTCTCGGGATCGATGTCCGCCTCCATACCGTTGCCCTCGTACCTGGGGTAGCCGGAGGCTCCCGTGTCACCGGTCGCCTCGACGACGGCCGAGCGCAGGGCGTTCGCGGCGCCGGGCGGGCCTTCGTCGTCCTCCGTGAACTCGGCGACCAGATAGATCTCGAAGCGCTGTGGAACGGTGCTCATGGAGCCGACGCTAACCATCCGGCGACGGCGCCGCATGTCGCCGCCGTCGGCCGGGCCTGGCACCGGGCCCGGGCTCAGGTGGACTCGCGGCTCAGGTGGACTCGCGGTGGACAGCCCGCGCGCCCATCAGATCGTGCCGCTCCGGCTCGCCGTCCGGATCGCGGACGACCCGGTGGACGAGTCCGGCCAGCCGCTGTCCCGTCACCATGTCGATATGCACGGTGGAGAGCCTGGGCCGCAGGAGTCTGCCGAGCAGCAGATCGTCGGCCCCGATCACGGCCGTCTCCGCCGGGACGCCGATCCCTTCGTCCTGGAGCGCCCGCATCAGGAGCATCGCGTACTCGTCGTTGTACGCGAAGACGGCGTCCAGGCCGAGCGCGCGCCAGCGGGCGGCGAGGGCCGCCGCCGACTCCTCCTCGTACGCCAGCGGCAGCGGCTCGATCCGGGCGCCGGTGGATTCGGCGGCTGTACGGGCCCCGGCGAGACGCGGGCCGGCGAACAGTTCCAGGCCGGGTTCCACAGGCATCACCACACCGATCCGGGCGTAGCCGCGTCCCAGGAGATGGGCCACGGCCCGGCCGCCGATCTCACGCTGGTCCATGACCAGCGCGTGCGCGCCGTCGACCCGGTCGGGACCGAGCGTGATCACGGCTCGCGCACCGGACCGTTTGAGCAGGTCCACGCCCTGCGCGGTCAGGGCGATCTCACCGAGCGAGACGACGGCCACGGGCCGCAGCTCGGCCCAGGCGCGCGCCGCCGCGTCCCCGTCCATGCCGAGGCTGCCGTACTGCACCACGGTGTAGCCGAGCCGTCGCAGGGCCCACTGGAGCTCGTTGAAGAAGGCGCTGTACAGCGGCCCGACAGGGACATGGGCCGCCGGCAGCAGCACGATCCCGGTGTGCCCGGCACGCAGACTGCGGGCCGCCGCGTGCGGTACGTATCCCAGCCGCTCGGCGGCCTCGTGCACCTTGCGGCGGGTGGGCTCGCTGATCCGGACGGCCGAGGTGTTGTTGAGTACGTACGAGACGGTGGCACGGGAGACACCGGCCAGCCGCGCCACATCGGCGCTGGTCGGGACCGGACGTTCGGCGGAGTGTGCGGCGGACTGCTCGGGCAACGGGCTCATCGCTCCCGGTATCTTTCCAGACGGCCCCAGGGCAGGTCCCACGGATGTCCTGAACTAACGTCGTGCGGATGACGACCTTCTCCGACGCCTCCGGCGAACTTCCCGGCCGTGCCGGTCCCACCGCCACCACCGAGGCCGATCCCCGTGCCGTGGGACCGGTCCGTACCTCGTACGCTCCCGAGCACGACGGCGATCCGGATCCGGGCGAGATCGTCTGGACCTGGGTGCCGTACGAGGAGAACGACGGACGCGGCAAGGACCGGCCGGTTCTGGTGGTCGCCCGAGAGGCGGCGGGCACGCTGCTCGCGGTTCAGCTCTCCAGCAAGCGCCACGACCACGACCATGAGTGGGTGCCGATCGGAACAGGGCCGTGGGACCGCGCCGGGCGCGAGTCCTGGGTGGATGTCGACCGGGTGCTACGGGTCCATGAACGCGGCATGCGGCGGGAGGCGTGCGCCCTGGACCGTGGCCGGTTCAATCTGGTCGTGAACCGGCTCAGGGAGCGCTACGGCTGGAGCTAGGGCCTCTCGGCCGCCGCGCGAATCACCATGTCACGGCCGTCCGGAGCACCGTATTTCCCCATTCGGACGATCTCCTCGGATTCTTTCCCGATGCCCGGCTGCCGTGTGCTCATGCGGCGAACCGTGTGTGGACGATCCCGGCCGGGGCAACCGGTTTTCTGGCGAAACAGTGTCCCCGGGGGCACTCTTGTGCGAAGCGGTGAGAGGGGCTTTAGGTTGGACGAAGCGCTCCGCCCCGAACCCGGGGCGGAGTCCGGTCGGGGGCCTGATCCACAAGACGGGCCCCAGGTCTTCGACAGGAGGATCCGGCCATGTCACCCGACAGTTTCAGCGACGAGGGACCAGTGATCGGCGAGGACGACGCCGAGGAACTGCTCCGCGGTATCTGTTTCAAGACCGGCCCGCCCCGCACCGTGGGCGTGGAACTGGAATGGCTCGTGCACGATCTGCACAGCCCCGAACAGCCCGTCCCGGCCCGTCGGCTCAAGGAAGCCCTCGACGGACTGCGCGCCTTGCACCTCAGCTCCGCACTCACCTTCGAACCCGGCGGGCAGCTCGAACTGAGCTCGGCGCCCGCCGCGTCACTGATGGAGTGCATCACCTCCACCGACCGGGATCTGGCCCTCGTACGGTCGGCGCTCCGTCCGGCGGGACTCGCTCTCGCGGGACTCGGACAGGATCCCTGGCACTCTCCCGACCGGCTACTGCGCGCACCGCGCTACGACGCCATGGAGACCTATCTCGACCGGATCGGCCCGGCCGGCCGCGCCATGATGCGGACCACCGCCTCCATCCAGGTCTGTCTGGACGCGGGCCACGAGGAGCCGGGACCGCTCGGCTACGGCCGACGCTGGCAACTCGCCCATCTGCTGGGCGCGGTGCTGGTCGCCGCGTTCGCGAACTCACCGATGCGCGAGCGCAGACCGACCGGCTGGCGCTCCACCCGGCAGGCGCTGTGGGCCCAGCTCGATCCGGCCCGTACCACCGCGCCGGCCGCACGGCACGAGCCGCGCGCGGGCTGGGCCGCGCTCGCCCTGGACGCTCCGGTGATGTGCATCCGGGCGCCCAAGGGCCCCTGGGCCGTGCCCGAGGGACTGACCTTCCGGAACTGGATCCGGTCCGGCGCGCCCAGGCCGCCGGTCCGCGCCGATCTCGACTACCACCTCACGACGCTCTTTCCGCCCGTCCGGCCGCGTGGCCATCTGGAACTGCGGATGATCGACCAGCAGCCGGGCGACGACGGCTGGATGGTGCCGCTCGCCGTCACCACCGCGCTGTTCGACGATCCCGAGGCGACGGAGACCGTCTACCGCACCGTCAAGTCGCTCGCGGAGACGGCGGGCTCACTGCCCGCGCCGCGCAATCTGCTCTGGGTCAACGCCGCGCGGTACGGCCTGGCCGATCCCGAGCTGCATCTCGCCGCGATGGCCTGCTTCGCCGTCGCGCAGGAGGCTCTTCCGCGCATCGGTGCCACTCCCGCCGTGCAGAAGGCCGTCGCCGCCTTCAACGATCGCTATGTGGTACCCGGCCGGTGTCCCGCCGACGAACTGCGCGCCTCTTTGAACGGGAAGGACCTCAGGACATGACCGACTCCGTGGAAACCGTCGGGATACCGGCCGAACGGCTGCGGCAGCGGGCCGTCGACGCGCTGACGACCGCCCGGGACCGTACCGCGCTGCTGACCACCTGCGTCGACGACCACGATCTGACCGCGCAGCACTCTCCGCTGATGTCCCCGCTGGTCTGGGATCTGGCCCATATCGGCAATCAGGAGGAGCAGTGGCTGCTGCGGACCGTCGCGGGGCGCCCGGCGATCCGGCCCGAGATCGACTCGGTGTACGACGCCTTCGAGCATCCGCGCTCGGCGCGGCCCACACTGCCGCTGCTGCCGCCCGCCGAGGCACGGGCGTACGCGTCGGACGTACGCGGCCGGGTCCTGGACGTCATCGAGCGCACTCCGCTGCACGGCGGTCCGCTGCTGGACGCGGCTTTCGCGTTCGGCATGATCGCCCAGCACGAGCAGCAGCACGACGAGACCATGCTCATCACCCATCAACTGCGCCGTGGCCCGGCCGCGCTCAGCGCGCCTCCACCGCCCGCCGGCGATATGGCCGGGCTGCCCGCCGAAGTGCTCGTACCTGCCGGGCCTTTCACCATGGGCACCTCCACCGAGCCCTGGGCGCTGGACAATGAGCGCCCGGCCCATCAGCGGCTCGTGCCCGCGTTCTTCATCGACACCGTGCCGGTGACCAATGGCGCCTATCTCCACTTCATCGAGGACGGCGGATACACGGACGAACGCTGGTGGGCTCCGGAGGGCTGGGCCCAGATCCGTGAACACTCCATCGGCGCGCCGCTGTTCTGGCGGCGCGAGGGCGGGCAGTGGCTGCGCCGCCGCTTCGGTGTGGTGGAGCCGGTGCCGGTGGACGAGCCGGTTCTCCATGTGAGCTGGTACGAGGCCGACGCGTACGCCCGCTGGGCCGGACGGCGGCTGCCGAGCGAGGAGGAGTGGGAGAAGGCCGCCCGGCACGATCCCGTCTCCGGCCGGTCGCTGCGCCATCCATGGGGCGACGAGGAGGCCACCGCGGAGCGGGCCAATCTCGGCCAGCGCCATCTCCGGCCGGCGCCCGTCGGCAGCTATCCGCAGGGCGCGTCGCCACTGGGCGTACGACAGTTGATCGGCGATGTCTGGGAGTGGACGTCGAGCGACTTCCTGCCCTATCCGGGCTTCGCCGCCTTCCCCTACCGCGAGTACTCGGAGGTGTTCTTCGGCAGCGCGCACAAGGTGCTGCGCGGCGGATCGTTCGCGGTGGATCCGGTCGCCTGCCGGGGCACGTTCCGCAACTGGGACCTGCCGGTGCGGCGCCAGATCTTCTCCGGCTTCCGCACCGCCCGTACGGCCGGTGACGCCGAGTCCCGTACGGCCGGTGGCGCCGTGTCCGCCGACAGCTCCAAGGAATTCTGATGTGCCGTCAGATCGCTTATCTGGGACCGCCGGTGGCGCTCGGCGAGGTGCTTGTGACGCCCGCGCACGGGCTCTACAGACAGTCCTGGGCGCCGCGCCACCAGCGGTACGGGACCGTCAACGCCGATGGTTTCGGCGTGGGCTGGTACGCCGAGGGCGATCCGGTCCCGGCCCGCTACCGGCGCGCGCTGCCGATCTGGGCCGACCTCGGCTTCACCGATCTGGTGCGGGTGGTCCGTACCGGCGCCCTGCTCGCCGCGGTCCGTGACGCGACGGTGCCGGGCGCCGACGGCGAGGCCGCGGCGGCGCCGTTCGCCGACGGGCCCTGGCTGTTCGGCCACAACGGCTCGGTCGACGGCTGGCCGGGCA
>NZ_FMDK01000597.1 GCF_900091995.1 Streptomyces sp. MnatMP-M17 | reverse complement strand
TCACGGACAAGGTGTGGCTGCCCCTGGCCCGCGCCAGCGCCGAGCACACCCCGGCCCAGGAGGCCGTCGGCGATATCGCCGAACGCGCCGCCGCCCACCCGCGCGAGAACGACACGCTGCTCCTGACCGCGCGCCTGCTCACCCGCCCTGCCCCGATCCCTGGTACGACGCCGAGGTCCGTACACACGCCCGCGCCCTGCTCCTGGCCGCCGCGGCACTCCCCACCCCGGCCGCTCGGCCGCCACCGAGCAACTGCGCCTGGCACTGGTGGAAGCGGGGGAGGCGGACCTCGCACCGGCGCCGTCGACGGCCGACCGGTCCGGGCCCGGGGGCCGGCCGGGTCGGGAATGATCGGGGGATGACCCGATGACCTTCCCGCGGGCCTGGCGCCCGAGTCGGTCAGCCCCGGGCGGCCGGGACGAGCCGCGCACGCCGACGGCACCGCGCCGACTCGCCGTGGACGAGCCCGTGTTCACCGCCCAGGGGCCGGCCGGGGACGTTGTCACCTGGCCCGACTCCACCACCACCCAGCCGCAAGGCCCTGCGCGTCGTACAGCAGGGCGACACATGGCTGGTTGACCAGTCCGAGGACATCGCCGAGCCGGACGAGGCCCCCGGCAATCGGTCCGCCACGCCCCTCATGGAATGGCGCTCGCCGTTGGCATCGTTATCAGCGCAGAGAGCGGCATATGGGGCGTGGTGGCTGGTCCGGCAGGTATACCGAGCGTTCCTGCGCGGTGAGTTCGCGGCCGACCGCGCGGCAGATTTTGCTGATCGCTGTGGTGGGGGCAGGCAGGGCTACGGACCATAGCCGTACGGTCTGGTCCTCGCTGCCGGTGGCCAGGGTGCGGCCGTCCGGGGTGAACGCCGCCGAGAGGACGACGCCGGTGTGCCCGGAGAGCGTGGCCAGGATGATGCCGTTGTCCGTGTCCCACAGTCGCACGGACCGGTCGTCGTTACCGGCGGTGGCCAGGGTCCGGCCGTCCGGGCTGAACGCCACGGAGAAGACAGGGCTGGTGGGTCCGGGCAGGCTTTTGTGGAGACGCCCGGTAACTGTGTCCCATAGCCGCACCGTGCCGTCGACGCTGGCGGTGGCCAGGGTCCGGCCGTCCGGACTGAACGCCACAGAGAATACGAGGCCGGTGTGTCCGGGCAGTCTCTTGCGGAGACGGCCGGTATCCGTGTCCCACAGCCGCACCGTGTGGTCTGGTCCGCCGGTGGCGAGGACGTGTCCGCTCGGGCTGAACGCCAGCGAGCCTATGCCATCGCTGGGCTCGGGCAGCTTCCTGCGGACGCGTCCGGTGTCCGCGTTCCACAACTCCACCCCGCGCTCCACGCCACGGGTGGCTATGGTGCGCCCGTCCGGGCTGAACTCGGCGCTGATCACATCGCTGGTGTTACCGGAAAGGCCTTTGTCGGGGCGTCCGGTGTCCGCGTCCCACAACTCCACCCCGCGCTCGCTGCTGAGGGTGGTCAGAGTGCGCCCGTCTGGGCCGAACTCCACCGAGAACACGTCGCCGGGGCGCTCAGAGATACGGTGGCGGATGTGATTGTTGGTCGTATCCCACAAGTCCACACCACTGGTGGCGGTGGCCATGGTACGGCCGTCCGGGCTGAACGCTACCGAGAACACCATCCCGGGGGGCTTGGTGAGGATGACTCGGGTTTGGCTGGATGTCTCCCACAACCGCACCGTCCGGTCTTGGCTGCCGGTGGCGAGTGTGCGCCCGTCCGGGCTGAACGCCAC
>NZ_FMDK01000063.1 GCF_900091995.1 Streptomyces sp. MnatMP-M17 | reverse complement strand
CGGAGCCGGCGTGGCCCGGGGGCTGCCGGGCGGCCGAGGCGGGGAGCTGCTTGCCGAGGGTGAGGGGAGCGATCTCCTTGACGCCGACAGCCTTGATGACGGCGGCGGCGACGGCGTCGCGATCCTCCACAGGAGCGATGCCGACCAGGTTCGCGAGCGCGGCTTTGGTGCCGAGGACGGCCTCGGTCTTCTGGTAGCTGAGCAGCTCCCGCAGTTGGGGGGCCCAGCCCAGCTCGCCGAGTTCGACCTGGTGGGCGAGGTGTCGGGCGATCCGGACCACCCGTGCATCGATCCTCAGCGCCAGGGCGAGGTCATAGTCCGTGCCGATCTGGATCTGCACGCTGAACCGGCTCGCGAGCGCCTCCGTCAGAACCGCGCCGTGGACGCCGGGATTGTGGCCCGCCACCACGTAGAAGCCCGGCTCGGCCTTGATGGTCTCGCCCTTGTGGGCCTTGACCTGGATCTGCCTGCGCCCGTCCATCGCGGGATACAGCGCCGCCAGGACCTTCGGTGAGATCAAGGTGGCATCGTCGATCAGCAGGGCTCGGCCCTCGGTCATCGCGGTGACCAGCGGACCGTACTGGAAGACGTAGGCTCCCGCGTCGTCCTGTGTGTACTCGCCGATCAAGTCGCCGACCGTGGTGTCGCCGTCACCGGCGACGGTGAGCAGGTCCGGGAACGCCGCCTCGACCAGACTCGTCTTGCCGGTGCCCGGAGGGCCGTAGAGCAGTACCGGCACGTCGGCGTCGCGCAAGCGATTCAACGCCTCGACGTCGGGCAGATCGGCCAGCTCCCGGGGGTGGTAGAGCTGGCCCCCCGCGCGGCGGATCGGGCCGGTCTGCCTGGGCGTGGCTGCCGCGGGAAGGGTCGTGCGGGCCGTGGCCGCCCGGGCGCGGGGAGAGTGGGTGCCCGGTGGGCTGATCACAGCGGTCCGCGCGGCTGCGACGGTTTTCGCGTTCGCGCGGAACTCCGGCTGTCCGGTCCCGCTTTGGCCGGCCTCGCCGCGTCGCACCAGCGTGAGGGCGGCGTTGCGGACGGCGCCGTGGGAGTGGCCCAGCTGCCTGGCCATGTCCCCGATGGTGAGCGTGTCCGCCGGCCGGTCGGCCAGCAGTCGGGCCACCTTGGCCCGTAGTTCGCCGCCCTTGGCGCGCGCTGGACTGGTAGGCGTTCCGGATGTGGTCAAAACGGGCTCCCTTCAACAGGTGCGGGTGCGGGCGGGGCTGGCGATGTGCTGGAGAGGCCGGCCGCTCCCGGAGCGGATCACGGACTGTGCCGACATCGGCGACCGGGCCAACCGGGGCATACCGTCGGCGCTCACCGGCCGACCGAGGGCTCGGTCCAGGTGCACGGGATGACCGGCGACGAGCAGCTCGCTGGCTGCCGAGCAGGCCCGTGCGTCCGCTCCGTACCGGGTTCCGTCGCTCGGCAGGCGCAGCCTGGTGTCTCTTCGAAGCCGGCCTGGAGCAGGATCCGCCGGGCGGCGGCGTTGTAGCCGGTGGTGGTGATCTCGCCGGTGATGGTGTGCCGGATCGTCATGAACGGCTCTGCTGGTGCTTCGGACAAGGCGGATCTCCTATCGGTGGTGGGGTGTTGGGCGAAGCCGAGGCGGGCCCGGAGCTTCCAGCACATCAACGGTGCGTGGCTGGACCACGAACGATGGGCAATGACTGCCGACATGCTCCAGGGCGGGCCTCCTCACCGCCCCGCAGCTACCTGACTCGCCTTTCCGCACGTTCTGATAGCCGGGTGTACCAACAACGGCCAGGGGAACGTCCCCTTACGGGAGTTGAAGGTCAGCGGTTGCGGGTGAACGCGATGCGCGGATCCACCGGGCGCGCCATCGGGGCAGGGACGCCGGGGGCCGGGGAGCGGCGGCTTGGCGGGCAGGCCGGCGCGAGTAGGGCTGGCAGCGCGCGCGGCAGTGCTGACGCGGGACGTGGTGCCGACGAAGTCCTGGCCGCGCTCGTTGTGCGCTGCCGTCGTGGGCACGGACGGCCAGCGTGCGGCTGTCTCCCGGGCGAGGTGGGGATGCACCGCTACCTGAAGGCCGACTCGGTGCATGGCCAGGGTGGCTCGGGCGACCTTGCCGAGCGCCTCGCGGCGGTCGGTAGTGGCGGGCAGGGTGTAGATGTCGAGACGGGGGTTGTGGCGCCATCCGTGTTCTTCGAGGAACTGGCCCCCGAGATCGTCGTCGTCGGCGGTGGCAGCGATGATGCCGAGCTGGGGATGTTCGGCGAAGGCGACGTCGGGCTCGACACGCGCAGGCCGATCGTGCTGGGGAGCGGGGCGGTGGTCCGTCAGGGGTTCGAACGCGGTGTCCGCGTCGACGCGGTATCCGGCCCTGCGCAGGTAGGCGACGGCCCGTGTGGCGCGGTCCTGCCCCCAGCGGGCCTGGTCGTTGAGGACATACAGGGTTGGCTGGCCGGGGACGGGGCTGAAGTCGAGGCGTTCCAGCATCCACCGGCAGGCAGGCAAGTGTTTGGGGTTTGCGGCGGTGATGCCGTACCGGGGGTGGTGCCCGATCGCGATGTCGGGAAGGGGGTGGTACTCGGTGGCGGGCATGGCGGATCCATCCGGAACGGGCGGGAACGAGGGGACAGTCGGGCGCGGCCCCGGATCTGCGGGCAGAGATCATCGGAGGGTCTCCTCAGAGGCGGTAGTCAGCGACCGGGCGCGGACGAGGGGCGCGTGAGTGGCGGGCCCGGTTGCGTGGCATGGCCGGCCGTGACCGTGCTGGTGGCGATGCCTTGGCTGCGCGGTGAGACGGAGCGGGCTCCGGATACCCGGGTTGTCGTGGCCGGATCCGGGTCGGCGGCTGGCCGGCCCCGCGTGGGGTGTTCGGTGTGCCGGTCGGCCAGGTCATCGCGCATTGACCGGATTTCCAGGGCGTAGGAGTCGAGTTCACGGGTGATGTGTCGCAGACGGTTCGCGTAGTGGGGATCGGCCGGTTCGCCCAGGCCCTCCCACCAGTCGGCAGTGGCGTGGAGAGCACGGATGACCTGCTGCAGGACGCCGTTGCCGGGAGCGGTCAGCTCACTGAGCCCGGCAGCGGCTTCACGCGTGTGGCTGGCGGCGGAGATCGCCCGGGTCAGATGGTCCACTTGGTCGCCGGGGCTCATCTGAGGTCCGGCGGTGTACGGCTGGCCGGGATCGATCAGTTCGGCGTCCGAGGAGAACTCGAAGCCCTTGTCGTGCAGCATGTCGACAGCCCGTGTGACGGTGCGCCGCTGCTCGTCGGGGTCCGTCATGGCGGTGGGCAGCCGGTGGAAGCGGTCGGACAGCCGGGCGACGGGGACGAAGCCCGCGCGGTGCAGCACGCTGGCGGCGAAGTCCTCTTCGTAGGAGGAGCCGTTGATCCGGGCGGTGACGAGGCCGTTGTCACGGTGGAAGGTGATCGTGGTCGGGTCTGGACGCATGAGGTGGTCTCTCCGATTCTTCGGCTGGATGGGGCCGGTGTTCTAGCGGCGGTGGCCCCGGGTGGCAGGAGCGGGCGTGCCGGATGGTGTGGGAGATGCCGCAGCGTCCGTGCCTGTGCGGGGGTGTGCTTCGGAGGCGGGTGACGACGACGCGGCGGCCCTGCTGGACAGTGCGTTCACCTGGTGGATTTCGGTGAGAACGGCCGCGTGGGCGGCGGGAGACAGGAGAGCTTCATCGATGTTCGCGTCGAGTCCCGCAGCGCGAAGAAGGCACACGGCTCGAGTGGACCGGGCCTTCTCCTCTTCCTCGCCCAGGCCCGTGGGGAGTTCATGCCAGAGGTAGAGCGGCGGGACCGACTTCTCGGTGAAACCGCACTCCTTGAGGATCCGGTGTGCGTGTGCGTTGCTGCTGTCGGCGATGACTTCGGTGCTGAACTGCTTGCGGTAGATCTCGGCGTCGGTGCCGTACTCCTCGTGGAGGAAGGACATGAAGCGGCCTTTCAGGAACGGAAGTTGGCGGTCAGCGGGAGCGCCGGGGCGCCGACGGCGCGGGCAGGGACGGGGCGAGCACGGCGGACGGGGCGTCTGCGTGTTGTGGCGGGGCGGTTTCGCGGTAGGCGGTGAGCTGGGTCTGCCAGTTCGGTACGGCGGGTGGACCGAGGGCGCGCAGCCGGTCGTCGGCGACGTGGAGGTCCTCACTGATCTCGGTGAGCCGCCTGGCGGCGTCGGCGAAACGGCCGCCCAGGTCCAAGCCGTCCTCGTCATCGGCGGCGTTGGCCTGTTCGGCGGCGGCGTCGAAGAACTCGCTCAACCTCGCCAGCACGCCGCCGATCGGATCCAGGACCTGCTCAGTCAGGGATGCCGCCGTGTCGTACGTGTCCGCTGCCTTGAGCTGCTCGGTCAGGACCACGATGCGCTGGCCGTGCACGCGGGCGCCGAACGGATCGGCGGGCGTGGTGACAGGTGAGACATCGAGGCTTGGGTCGAGGTCGACCTGGTACCCGACCGCGGTGAGCATCCGGGCGGCGTGGCCGGCCATCTGGTTCTCGCGCGCTTCGTCCAGGTCCCACGGCAGCCGGTACCAGGGGGCGAAGCGGGGCGCGGTCTGGACGACGAACCCCGCCTGTTTGATGAGGGTGGCGGCCAGTTCGTTGCCGCCTTCGGCAGTGACGTTTCCGCTCGGCTGCCGTGCGATGACGACATCGGGAAGGGCAGACATGGGCCTCTCAAGAGGGAACGGAAGCGGCGGCTCAGCACACAACTGACGAGGATCTGGCTGACGTTGCGCGGTAGGTGCGGTCTGGAGCAGACGTGCTGCCTCAGCTTGTCCGCTCTGCCACGCCGCGCGGGTGGCGTCTGAACACGTGGGGTCAACCGGCTCCAGAGGTGTCAGGGCGCCGCGTGCGTACGCGTGGCTCTGCTCAGCCGGGTCGAGGTTTCCGCTCCACGTATCCCATGGCCACAGGGCTTCGATGGTGTAGTGACCTTGCGCATCCGGCGTGACGGTGTACGTGAAGCCTTCGCCGTCGTAGTCCTTGGTCGCGGTGAAGGTAAGCGAGTCGCCGTTCCAGGAGCCGGTCAGTCCTGAAGCGTCCTTGTTGAGGTCGGCGATGATCCGTTCCGTCGTCTGCCGAGTGAAGGACAGAGAGTCATATCCGGTCATCGTGGGTCGCTCGGACGCACCTAAGGGCTGTCCCGTAACTGCTGGTCGCGGGTGAGATGATCTTGTCGTGACTGGTGTGATCACGGCGTCGGAGCCGTCCTGGATAGCCCCGTTCGCCGGGCTGAGCCCGCGTCAGTTCGGCAGGTTGATCACTGCGCTGCGGCGCGAGGGCGTGGATCCGGTGCGTAAGGGCCGGCCATGGAGCCTGCCGCTGGAGGACCGGGTGCTGCTGGTTGCCGCCTACTGGCGCACGAACCTCACCTTGCGCCAGATCGCCCCGCTGTTCGGGGTGTCGAAGTCGGCTGCCGACCGCATCGTCGACCACCTGGCCCCGGCGCTGGCACTGCGGCAGCGCAAGCGGTTCCGCAAGGACACGGTGCTGATCGTGGACGGAACCCTGGTGCCCACGCGCGACCATGCCGTCGCCGAGCAGTCGAAGAACTACCGGTACTCCACCAACCACCAGGTCGTCATCGACGCCGACACCAGCCTGGTCGTCGCCGTCGGCCGGCCGCTGCCCGGCAACCGCAACGACTGCAAGGCGTGGGAACTGTCCGGCGCCAAGGCAGCCGTCGGCCGCACCACGGTGATCGCGGACGGCGGCTACCGCGGCACCGGCTTGGTCATCCCGCACCGCCACGAACGCGGCCAAAGCCAGCTCCCAGCCTGGAAAGAAGAGCACAACACCTCCCACCGCAAGGTCCGTGCCCGCGTCGAGCATGCCTTCGCCCGCATGAAGAACTGGAAGATCCTGCGCGACTGCCGCCTCAAAGGCGACGGCGTCCACCACGCCATGCTCGGCATCGCCCGCTTGCACAACCTCACCCTCGCCGGGTAATCGAGAGCCGAGCAGGTCAGCGAGCATGCCGTAGATCAATTACGGGACAACGCTTAGTTAGGTGCCATGGCGCACTGATGTCATCTCGGTGGGGAATCCAGGAGTGCCGGCGACACCCGTGCCGCATCGAGCGATGGCGGGGGCCCCTGCCGCGCGAACGGCGGACTTTGTTCGCTGTTCGCGCCGACCTGCTGGGGCGCTCAGGTACGAGGCACGCCGGACATTTGCGAGATCATAGAGTCGAAGGCGCGATCCGGAAGCAGCCGGCGGATCGCGATGGCTGCCTTTGAGCCGTACCCGACGGCGTAGCGAGTCTTCGGCTTGCTGACGGTTGCCGCTTTCACGATGGTGTCCGCCACGACGGCCGCAGAGGTGTGACGCCTTCTCTGCTTCTCGGAGACCAGCCCATCAGCCACGGCGCGGGCTTGCCGCGCATACGGGCCTCGGCCCGAGTTCTTGTCGACGTGGGCGACGGCGATATCTGCCCACTCCGTCTGGGTGCCACCGGGTTCGACGACGACGACATCGATGCCGAACTGCGCAAGTTCGAACCGGAGGCAGTCGCTCATCACCTCGAGTGCGTGCTTGCTGCCGTTGTAGTAGGCCGTCAACGGGCTGTAAATCTTCCCGCCGACCGAGCTAATGTTCACGATCCTGCCGGAGCGCTGATCACGCATGTGCGCGATCACCAGTTGCGTAAGGCGCATGGCGCCGAAGACGTTGACCTCGAACAGGCGCCGACCGTCATCGACCGGGGTCTCCTCCACGGAGCCGAGCGAGCCGTAGCCTGCATTGTTGACCAGCACATCGATGCGACCAACTTCGTCGATGATGCGCTTGATGGCCGAGGTCATCGACTCATCGTTTGTCACATCCATCTCGAACGTGCGAATGCCGTTACCAGAGAGCTCGGCGAGCCGGTCCGTCCGCCTGGCAACACCGTAGACGGTGTATCCCTCTGCCTTGAGCTTCCGCGCTACCTCGGCACCGATTCCGGCAGAAGCACCAGTGATCAGGGCTACCTTCATGTTCATTCCTGGTACCTCCAGTAAAAGGGGCGGGTGAAATATGTGATCGTCATCGGTGTTCCTGCCGTCATGCCATGAGGACGTGTGAGGCAGTCCGGATGGATGAGGTGGCGCGAACCGGCTTCTGCTGCCACCCTCGGGTGCATCTGTAATTCGATCGGCTCAGCCCAGACGTCAGCTGAGAGTGGTGTGCCGTAGCGCTTCCGCTATCGGGAGAGTGCAACCCCCCTTTCCAGAGACGGTCTCCTGGGATCGCGACAAGCCCACAGTGAGTACGTCACCGCCCCGATGGCACACCCCTGCACGGTAGCGCCGTTCTCGCATTAACGCACCGCGTGATCCGTTAAATTGACCCTAGCACGCCCTGGCCGGTTAGTGCATCTTGACGTGCGTTACGAGCTGTCCTGCGAAACCGTGTGCTGCGCGCTACTGACCTTGAATGTGTGATGTCGTCATGGTGGCTGGCGTCGGAGGCCGGTGCCGGTGAGGCAGCCGGCGAGGACGTCGTGTCGGTGCTGGAGCTGGCGTAAGTCGCGCCGGACGGCGGTGATCAGGTCTTCGGGGTCGGCGAAGGCGCGGTTGGCTGTGGTGTTGCGTCGCAGGACGGACCAGATGCCTCCGACCGGGTTGAGGTCGGGTGCGTAGGGCGGGAGCTGGAAGACGGTGAGCCAGTCGCGGTCGGCGATGTAGCGGCGCAGGCCGGCCGTCAGATGGCCCCGGCCGTCAGATGGCCCCGGACGCGGACGATGGGTGTGTGGTCGCGGCGGGACCAGGTGCGGGCGTGCGGCGGCGTCATCGAGAATCCGGCTTCGTCGCTGAGTAGGCCCGGGGCGCGGTGCCCACCTATCCCCAGTACCGAACTGGCAGTCCAATAGGCGTCCGCCGTATCGCGCTTCGCCCCTTCGTGCGGTCACGCTCCCAGCGGAGCGGCGCGTGCGGTCAGGAAACGTCCTCCTGGAGAGTCGAATCCTCAGTCAGGCCCCGCGCCGTTGCCGCGACGAGGAGCCGAAGCTTCGGCTCGAACTCATAGGCGACGTGACCCCACTGAGGTTCCTGCTCGTAGAGCTGGGCGAGCGACGGGGTCGGGTGGGCTATCTGCCAGAAGCTCGCCGCAAGCGCGGCGGCTGCGGGGACCAATGCCGTGATCTGCGTCGCCGTCATCGTGCCGGCCGAGGTCAGTGCCCTGACGATCACATCGTGCTCGATGTAGGAGTTCGTCTTGTACCGGCGCGCCCGCTCCATCGACACATCTCCTTCGAGGTTCAGCGAGACGTGGGTCAGGCAGTCGCAGAACACCGGCAGGGACACCAGCGTCTCCGTGAGCACGGCGGCGATCTCCCGCGGTCCGAGCCCGCTACGGCCGTCGACCGCTTGATCGATCGCCTCGCGCCACTGCCGCCATCCGCGCTCGGCCAGGGCCAGGAGCAGCTCCTCCTTGTTCTCGTAGTAGCGGCGCATCCCCGTGCGGTGAAGGCCCGCGCGCTCGGTCACCGGGGCGAGCATCACATACCGCACCCCGCCGAGCTCGAGGGCAAGCGCTTCGGCCGCCGCCAGCAGGTCCTCCGCGCGTTGGGCCTTCGCGTCACTCGATCTCGCTCTCTGGTTCAGCACGCCCCCCATTCTAAGGAAACTTGACGTGCGGTACGAGTGGCCACACGCTTAATGCTGCATCAGGTGCGTTATTTCTGCGGGACCAGGTCGCCACAAGAGGAGCGAACATGCAAGCCGTCCCTGCCACGGCCTTCGGCGCCGAAGGCCGCCTTGATCTCGGCCTACTTGCGGGCCTGCAAGAACCGGTGGAAGCCCCTGAAGATCTGCACGTACTCGCGTCGCGTTGAGGTCTTTCGGCCCTTCATCGCAAGGTCACCGACCACCCGGTCCACATCCTCGGGCGTCACCTCCCAGGCCGGCCGCCCCAGAGCCGTGAGGGTCCGCTCCAACAGGCCGATGTCGTTGTCGATCGTCACCGGGCTGAGCCCGCGAGCCCGCCACGAGGCGACGAACGCATCGACACACACGGCCTGGAACTGCCAAGGATCCATCATCAACGGCCCCTGCGGAACGGCACCGCCCGCGATGACCTGCCATCTCGCCTCACCCACCGGCACACCTTCCTCGCGCCTGAACCATCAAGGCGACACCTTGGAAAAGCGGGTGCCGCCACGAGATTCAACGGGGACCCCAGAAAGCAGATACGGTCAGGTGGCAGCAGAAACTGTTGATGGCGAACAAGTGCCAGCCCCAGATGAGTGGGGGCAGGTCTTCGGTGACGAAGTCCTCGCCACCGCGATCCTCGACCGGCTTCTCCACCAGTGCGACGTCGTCCCCATCAACGGTCCCAGCTACCGGCTGAAGAACCGCCTCAAGGCCATCGAGCGGGAGACCGAAATGGCCTGACAACTGGGGACGTTCAGACGTACATAACTGGGGAGACAAGATCGTACGCCGACAGGGGTCGTGCATGGAGACCGTCGCGAGCTCGACCGCGGCCTGGATGTTCCGCTTGGGGGCCTGGTTCATCTGCCGCGCGATCAGCCGCTTTGTGGCAGTGTCGTAGTCGCGAGGCGAGCCACACTGCAGCGGGGGCATCCCCGCTGCGCCTCAGAGGTTGGCGGATCGGCGGGGGTCGGCAATCCCGACGTACGTGATCTCGAGGTACTCCTCGATTCCCTCACGCCCGCCCTCGCGGCCGAGGCCGGAGTGCTTGACGCCGCCGAACGGTGCGGCCGGGTTGGAGACCAGGCCGGAGTTGAGGCCGAGCATGCCGACCTCGAGGTCCTCGGCGACGCGCAGGCCCCGGTTGAGGTCTGAGGTGAACGCGTAGCCGACCAGCCCGAACTCGGTGCTGTTGGCCAGTTCAAGCGCCTCCTGCTCGGTCGAGAACGTCACGATGGGCGCGACCGGACCGAAGATCTCCTCCCGCATCACCCGAGCCGTCGGGGGCACGTTGGTCAGCACGGTCGGTTCGTGGAAGTAGCCGGGTTGGTCGAGCGCGTGACCGCCGGTGGCCAGCGTGGCGCCTTGCTTGACTGCGTCGGCTACGAGGTCGGCCATCTTGTCGAGGGTGTCCTGGTCGACGACCGGGCCGACTGTCGCGGCGGGATCGGTGCCGCGGGCAAGGGTGAGTTCCTGGACGCGGGCCACGAAGCGTTCGATGAACGCCGGCGCGATGCCCTCCTGCACCAGGATGCGGTTGGCTGCTGTGCAGGCTTCGCCGTTGTTGCGGAACTTGGCCAGCATCGCTCCGTTGACCGCGGTGTCCAGGTCGGCGTCGTCGAACACGATGAGCGGGGCGTTGCCGCCGAGTTCCATCGAGATCCGCAGCACCTGGTCGGCGGCGTCCTTCAGCAGCCGCTGCCCGACCTCGGTCGATCCTGTGAACGACAGCTTGCGCAGTCGCGGGTCGGCGATGAGCGGGCCGGTCACTGCGCCGGCGCGGCGGGTCGGGATCGTGTTGACCACGCCGTCGGGTACGCCTGCCTCGACGAGCACCTGGGTGAACAGCAGCGCGGTCAGCGGGGTCAGGGCGGCCGGCTTGAGGATCACGGTGCAGCCGGCCGCCAGCGCAGGGCCGATCTTGCGGGTGGCCATGGCCAGCGGGAAGTTCCACGGCGTGATCAGCAGGGCTGGTCCGACCGGCTTCTTGGTGACCAGCAGGCGGCTGTTGCCGTCGGGGGCGATGCTGTATCGGCCGTCGATGCGGGTCGCTTCCTGGGAGAACCAGCGCAGGAATTCAGCGGCGTAGGCAACCTCGGCGCGGGACTCGGCCAGGGTTTTACCCATCTCCAGCGTCATGATGAGCGCGAAGTCTTCGGTTCGCGCGACAACGGCCTCGTAGGCCCGGCGGAGAATCTCGCCGCGATCGCGGGCGGGCACGCGAGCCCAGCTCCGTTGGGCCGCTGCGGCCGCAGCGAGCGCATCGGCCCCGTCGCGCGGGGTGGCGCTGGCGATTTCGAGCAGCATCTCGCCGGTGGCGGGGTCGGTGACGGGCAGCAAGCCGTCGTCGCTGGCCGGGCGCCAGTGCCCGTCGATGAACAGTCCGGTCCGGATAGAGGCGAGTAGCGCCTGCTCCTGGTCGGACCGGCTCACATTGGTAGTGGTCATTGCCTGCTCCGGTCGTGAGATGTCGTAGATGGGTTGAGGTCAGGGCACAAGCACCATGCGAAACCGGGCCTGGCCGGACTGCATGCGGGCGAACGCGGCCGGTGCTTCGCTCAGCGGTGCTTGCTCGATGAGCGGGCGCACGCCCTCGCGCAGTGAGAAGGCGAGGTTCTCCTCGTTCTCGACGGGGCGCCCGGTGAGGGAACCGAGCACCTGGATGCCGCGTCCGATGAGATCGCCGGTCGACACGGTGATGGGGTCGGCCGAGGCGCCGACGATCACGAGCTTGCCATTGGTGGCCAGCGCCGCGATCAGGGCCGAGGAGGCGGCGCCGGAGGCGGCGGTGGCGACGATGAGGTCGACGCCGCCGAGGGCTTGGAGCGCGGCGACGGCGGCGTCGGGGTCGGCGGCGTCGACGTAGTGGTCCGCGCCGAGCTCGCGGGCGACCTGCTCCTTGGCCGTGCCGCGGGCGATGGCGATGGTGTTCATGCCCATCTTGTGGGCGTACTGGATGCCGAGGTGCCCGAGACCGCCGATGCCCTGGATGACCACAGTCGAGCCGGGACGGAGGTTGGCCCGCAGGATCCCGTTGTAGGTGGTGAGGCCGGCGCACAACAGCGGGGCCGCCTCGACCGAGGTGAACTCCTCAGGGATGGCGACGAGCGCGTTGTGCCGCGCTGTCATGTACTCGGCGTAGCCGCCGTCGACACCGATGCCCGTCTGCACCTGGTTCTGGCAGTGCACGAAGTCGCCGTGCCCACAGGCGGCGCAGTACCCGCAGTGGCCGGCCAGGAACCCGACACCTACCCGCTGGCCGACCCGCCAGCTGCCGGAGACCTCGGGCCCGATCGCGTCGATGACGCCGACCACCTCGTGGCCGGGCACGATGCCCTGTTCGGCTTCGGGGTGGGGGTGGACCGGACGGGCATCGGTGTTGCAGATCCCGCACGCCTCGACCCGCAGCCGCACGTGCCCGGCGGATGGATCGAGCAGCGGGCGTTCGGTGAGTTCGAGGTCACCGGAGGGAGCGACGTGGATCGCTCGGTAGGTCTTTTGCGCCGGGGCGGTCATCATGTGTCCTTTCAAAGCTTCGACGGCGAGGAGTTCGCGGACCACAGCGTCGCCACGGGCGTACCTGTGGCTGACGCGGTGGTCGCTTCCGCGAATCAGGCCGTGTGGGCAGCGAGGTACTCGACGACTGCCTGCGCCGACGGCTGAGCCGAGGCCGGGTTCTGGCCGGTGATCACGTTGCCGTCGATCACGACCGTGGGCGTGAAGGCCGCCCCACCGTTGAAGTCGGCACCGTTCTCCCGCAGCCGGGACTCCAGCAGCCACGGGGCCTTGTCGCCGAACCCGAACAGCGTCTCCTCCTCGTTGGTGAAGCCGGTCATCTTGACGCCGGAAAACGGCCAGGTCCCGTCGGCGTTGCGGGCCGGCAGCAGGGCACCGACACCGTGGCAGTCAGCCGCGACGACCTTGTTCTTGTCCGGGTACAGCGCCGCGAAAATCTTCCCGATCACGGCGTTGTCGGCCAGGTCCTCCATCGGGCCGTGCCCGCCGGAGACATACACGGCGTCGTAGTCAGCCGGGTCGACATCCTCCAGCCGCGCCAGCTTGGTCAGCGTCTCGCCGAGGTCGGCCAGGTACTGACGCTGCGCGTCGACGTCGTCCTGCCCAGCGTTCAGGTCGGGACGCAGGCTGACCTCGTCCACCGTCGGGACGACGCCACCCGGGGTGGCGATTGTGATGTCGTAACCGGCCGCACTGAACACCTGGTGCGGGTGGATGAACTCCGCCGCCCAGAATCCCGTGGGGTGCTTGGAACCGTCCTTGAGGGTCCAGTGGTCCGAGCCGGAGACGACGAGCAGAACCTTGGTCATTGTCATGCCTTCCTGTAGGAGGGGGCTCACTACCCCGATAGATGATGACCCTAATCTATGTAGTGCGACCCACGCAAGAGGTAAGATGAGCTTCGTCATCTATTTGTGGGGAGGGGTCGACATGGGACGGGCCACGAAGGCGCAGGCTCAGGAGCACCGCGAGCAGCTGATCGCGGCCGCATCGCAACTGTTCCGCGAGCGCGGGGTCGACAACGTGAGCGTTCCGGAGCTGATGGCGGCCATTGGCATGACCCACGGCGGCTTCTATCGCCACTTCTCCTCCAAGGAGGAGCTGGCCGCGGTCGCCTGCGCGCACGCCTTCGCGGAGCAGGTCCAAGGGCTGCAAGAGTTCGCCCGCACTGCCGAAGATCCCGAGCAGGCATTCATCGACTTCTATCTGTCCGACCCGCACCGCTCCGACGTCGCCAACGGCTGCCCGCTGGCTTCCCTCAGCGGCGACATCGCCCGCATCGACGCCGACAGCCAAGCTCGCGCATCATTCGTCGCCGGTGTGCGCGCCTTCGCCGATGGCGTCGAGGCGCTCGACGGCGACGGGACACCCGAACACCGGGCGCGTTCACTTGCCCGGCTTTCGATGCTCATGGGCGCGCTCGCATTGTCCCGAGCCACTGAGGGCGACCCGATCAGCGACGAGTTCATCGCCGCCGTCCGCTCCGCCCTCGCCGGCGAGTAGCCCGCCACAGAACCAGCGACACCGCAGCCCCGTGGCGCGACATTGTCGGGTTTTGCTCTTTTTGGCCTAGCTGCTGTGCTCGTGGATGGCGTACGGCAAGCGGGTGAATCTGGACCTTGGGTCCTCGCGGGTTGTGGCCTGCGCGTCTAAGCCGTGAGGCTGGCCGAAGCTACGAGCGCCATCCGGACATCCTGCGGCTTGTGGCCTGGCAGCACCTGGAGCGAGGTGACCAACCGCCGGGTGAGGCCGCAATCGTAGTGACCAAGCGCAAGGTCAGCCAGATCGCCTAGGCCCAGCAGGAGGGTCGCGTCAGCAGCCGTTACCCGGGCCGACGTGCTGCTGACGCTCTCGCGTCCGCGGCTGTCCTTCAGTAGTCGGCCGGCTGGGTGAAGATGATCACCAGGCTGACGATCTTCTCGTCCCGGACGCTGACGTAGCTGGTGAGGATGAGTTCGGCCGGGAGGTTCGTCTTGTCGAACGTCCCGTCGTAGGCGCCGCGGATGATGAGGTCGCCATGGTGCTCGAGGACCTCTCGGACGTCGATCCGGACGTGGTCGCCGACCATCTCTTTGGCGATCCAGCGCCGCACGGCGGCAGTGCCGAGGAACTCCCGGCGGGCGTCGTTGACGTAGCCGTCGTCGGCGAAGCAGGCCACGGCGGCGTCGAGGTCGCCGGCGTTGATCGCGTGCAGGTAGTCGGCGGGCACGCCGCTGACCATGGTGGGTTGCATGGTGATGCGCTCCTGGGTGATGGTTCGATTCGTTGCCCTCAGCGTCGTGGTTGCCCCCGGGGTGGACGCAACCGCCGAGCAGCGGCGCGACTTTCCCACAGTGGGAAGGTTCACACTGGGTGTCATGGACATCAGCGCTGGCAGCAGTACGTTCGCGATTGGGCGGTTCGCGCGGGCGACGCACATCAGCGCCAAGATGCTGCGCCACTACCACCGGATCGGGTTGCTCGAGCCGGCCGCGGTCGATCCGTTCACCGGCTACCGTCGCTACACCCCGGAACAGATCCCGGTCGCCCAGGTCATCCGGCGCTTCCGTGATCTCGACATGCCGCTCGACCGCATCCGGGCGGTGCTGGCAGCGCCCGACCCGCAGGCCCGCAACAGCCTGATCGCCGCTCACCTGGCCGAGCTGCAGCGGGAGCTGACGCATACCCAGCTGGCTGTTTCGTCGCTGCGCGATCTGCTCGAACCGGCGCCGCCGGCCACGATCGGGCAGCGGACGGTGGAGGCAACGCAGGCGGCGGCGATCTCGGCGGTGATCGAGCTCGCTGACGCGCAGGCCTGGCATCAAGGCGCCCTCGGCGAGCTCTACGCC
The DNA here is from genome assembly GCF_900091995.1 of Streptomyces sp. MnatMP-M17. GTDB lineage: Bacteria > Actinomycetota > Actinomycetes > Streptomycetales > Streptomycetaceae > Streptomyces. The sequence continues at coordinate 2,591 of NZ_FMDK01000063.1, read as the reverse complement.
ACCCTCGATGCCCAAGGGCTGACGCCGACCGGACCGGCCGGGGGAATCTTCGCCGACGAGCTGTTCGCCGAGGAACACGGCCGGGCCACCGTGTTCGTCCCCTGCCGGGGCATGCCCCGGCCGATGGGGCGGATCGAACCGTCAACGGTGCCCGCGATCGAGCTGGCCACGATCACTCACGCCGGATCACACCAGGGCATCGACCGAGCCTACGGCGAGCTGGCCGCCTACGTGGCTCAGCACGCGCTGGCGGTTGACGGCCCGATCCGGGAGTGCTACCTGATCGGCCGCCATGAGTCGGCCGACGAGAGCCAGTGGCGCACCGAGATCGGCTGGCCCATCTTCCACACGGGAACCCTTAGCGCTGACTAACCCGGACGAGCCTGTCGAGCCGGGCCAGGCGGGGTGGGTGTTGACCAGCGGGCCGGAGCGCTCGGTCGCCAGCTGCTGGGCAGCCGGGCCGAGCTCGGACTCCGAGGCAGCAGCCGCACCCGGTCATACCGGACAGGTTCTTGATGGGGAAGCCGTGGGCGATGTCGCGATCACAAGGTCACCGACGTTCGCCACCTGCCAGATGCCCGTCACCCGGCCCCGTATCTTGCGCTAACGGCAGATCGGACGTAGGAACCGGGGCGCCAGTGTCGTCGAGCAATGCGACGCGCGCAAAGACGCCCTCGCGGTCGAGCGGCGCTCCAACGATGGGCCCTCGGGGTGCGGGCTCGCGCAGAACTCCCCACTGCTGCAACGCGGCGAACGGCAGCGCGCCCACATTGCTCCTCAGAGGGTTGCCGCTCCCGCGAAGGGCACGCCGATGCTGGACCCGCTCGGGAGTCGTCCGGCCGTCATTAACGCACGCGGCGATGCGGTAAGTGTTACGACCATCCAACGCATCGCGATGAGCGTTAAGTTCGAGGAGGAGGGTTCGTAGCATGTCGGGACCGGTGGCGCTTGTAACGGGCGCGACATCAGGGATTGGCGAGGCGGCAGCGCTCGCCCTCAGGGATCGTGGTTTCACTGTGTATGCGGCTGGTCGACGCTTGGACCGGCTCGCCGCGCTGAGCGCCGAGCGGCTGATCCCGCTTGAGCTGGATGTCACCAACGAGGCATCCTGCGTGTCGGCCGTCGAGAGGATCATCGCCGACCAGGCGGTGGGCGTGGAGGCGACCGGTCCGAATACCTCGCCCTGGTCCCGCAGTACGGCCAGATCCGCTATCGCCTCACCTCCGTCAGCGAGCATCACCGCGAGATCGGTGGCGGTCCGGCCCGGATCGTGTCCGGTGCCGCGCGGTCGCAACGGCCTGAGCGTAGTGGAGTACGCGGTGGTCAGACCGGTGGCCTCGGCGAGATCCGCCAGCAAACGTGCCCCGGCATGCCCGACCACCCCCGAACCGTCAGCGGACACATGGAGCTTGGGACGAGAACCGATACCCTGCACGCAGAAAGTGCCTTCCGTTTGGACCGACAGAACCCCTCGACAAGGTTCATCGTCCCAGCTCAGAAGGCACTTTCGTACTTCCGCCCCACTTCCGGCCTCATCCCAACCGAAACGGCGAGGCTAGGTTCTCCACGTTGGGCAGCGTGGACCGGATCGCTTACCTCGGTGTGATGGACACGGTGGCGTTGGCCGCCGCCGCGGGTGCCACGAGTCGCATCGGTCTCCTCAGCACCGTTCTGCTCGGTGCCGTCTGGCCTGCGGCCCTGCTGGCAAAGGAAGCGGCGAGCATCGACGGGGTCTCCGGTGGCCGGTTCACCCTTGGTGTCAGCTATCCGTTCAGTTGAGACATGTCCATCGCTGTTACCTGCAGAACCTCAACTGCACTCATAGGAGTTGAGGATGAGGAGAGCGACGGTCGGCTGACGGCCGGGGTCTCGGCGTGGGCGTACGGTCAAGGCCCTGACGATTTTGGTACTCCGAAGTGATGACTGGCCGTATGGCCCCGCTGGGCGCGTTGTCGGTAGCCGGCAAAGGCTTCACTCTGAATGGAGGCCCGAGTCGTAATCCCTCGCGACGTAGGCTCCCTTCATGGCGAAGGGGTGGCGTGTGGCCGATCGGGTGGACAGCCGGTGGATAGACGCCCTTGGACGGTGCATCGCGAGGTGGCACAGGTCAACTCGTCGAGCGGGCATCCGTCCGGCCGGCAGAACACGATGTCGTGCTCCTGCCACAGTTCACCGGCCGCGGCGCGCATGGCGTCCTGCTCCTCCTTGTGATCACGCAGGAGAGGGACGAAGACGGGCGGGATAGGTACGGGGTTCTGGCTCTTCTTGGTCTTGGGGCGGGTGAAGACGAGGCCGCCCTCCTTGCGCTCGGGGCACGTGCTCGCGTGCTTCGTGCACTTCTTGACGCATGGCTTGGGGCAGCCGCGTTTGTAGGTCTTGTGCGTGGTGCAGTCCGGCGGGCAGGGCTCGAAGCGGTGGAGCCGTGCTCCGCAGGAGTGGGGGTCGTCGCATCCGTGCCGCCAGGTCAGACGCTGCAACTGCCACTTGGGGTGGAACAGCTCCGCTTCCAGATCTACGTACGGCCAGCGCAGACCGAGCGTCTCGCCTTGGCGGCGCGTGACCCGGGCGGGCTCGGCCTTCTGCCGAGCCCG
>NZ_FMDK01000973.1 GCF_900091995.1 Streptomyces sp. MnatMP-M17 | reverse complement strand
CCGGCCGGGCGGTGTGAGCCACAGCCGGACGGTGCGCGCGAATGGCGTCGGGGACGGCGTCGTGGGCGGCGTCGGCCAACTGGCGTACGCGCGAACTCGATCGGCTCTTCGCTCGGGCTGTGTGAATCCGAGCACAAGTGGCTCCCGAGCGATCTGGCACGCGACTACCGAGCAGTAGAGCCGGCCGTGCCGCGGGCCCGTGCGCTCCCCGCAGGTCGGGGCCGCGTACGGGCCGCGTTGGCGTTTTCCGGCCGCGCGCGGACCCCGTATCCGGGCCGTATCTGGCCCTTACCCGGCTCGTACCTGGGTTTCATTCGCGTTTGACCGGTCGGTCACGCCCTGGTAACACCAGTGAGTGACTCTGGTTCTACGCACCGCGCACGCTCGTGCACACCGCACCAGACCCGCTCGTGAGGGGATCGCCATCATGCAGGACGCGCCGGTTCGACCCGTCACCAAGGCGATGGCCGCCACGCGCCGGACCGCTCCGGTGCGGCCCTCCGTGACCGGCGCGCTGCGCGCCGTCGAGTCCTTGCTCCTCAGCGGCGGCCAGCGCACGGCCCGCCGCAACGCCTGGACGGCCGTCCTGGAGGACCGCCGCAGGGCCAAGGACCGGGTCGAGGCGCAGCACGTAATGGAGGCCGTGTCGAAGGCCACTTCCCGCGCCACGTAAACTCTGGGCATGGCGAGGAAGGAAAACGCAGACACTGCTGCGAACCAGGGGCGACTGAAGCAGATCGCTCTTACCTACAAGATGACCCGACGGGCCGACTCCAAGGTCGGTCTTGTCGTCGCTGGTGTGGGAATCGTCACCTTCGGTGTCTTCCTCGCGATCGGCTTCCTGATCGGCCATCCCGTCTATCTGGGGATCCTGGGCTTCATCCTGGCGTTCCTCGCGATGGCGATCGTCTTCGGCCGCCGCGCCGAGAAGGCGGCCTTCGGACAGATGGAGGGCCAGCCGGGCGCGGCGGCGGCGGTCCTGGAGAACGTGGGCCGGGGCTGGACGACCACACCGGCGGTGGCGATGAACCGCAACCAGGACGTCGTCCACCGGGCCGTCGGCAAGGCGGGCATCGTGCTGGTGGGCGAGGGCAACCCGAACCGGGTGAAGACGCTGCTGGCGGCCGAGAAGAAGCGGATGGCGCGCATCGTGGTGGATGTGCCGGTGCACGACATCATCGTCGGCGACGGCGAGGGCCAGGTGCCGCTGAAGAAGGTGCGCACGACCATGCTGAAGCTGCCGCGGGTGCTGGCGGGCCCGCAGGTGACGGCGGCCAACGACCGGCTGCGGGCGTTGGGCGATCTGATGAGCAACATGCCGCTGCCGAAGGGCCCGATGCCGAAGGGCATGAGGATGCCAAGAGGCGGAAAGATGCGCTGAGGCGGTACGGCGACGCAGCGAACGAGCGGACGGACAGACGAGAGGGCGGCCCGGGAAAACGGGGCCGCCCTCTCACACGTATCGCGCCCTTGCCCGCGGAACGGCACTTGCGGAACGGCTCAGATCCGCACCTGCACGGAGCGGGAGAGCCGGTCGTGCAGCCCGCGCCCGTCGCGGTCCCAGATGAGGGCCGGGATGGCGAGGCAGAGCAGGACGCTGCGGATGAGTACGCGGCCGAGGCCGAGCCGGTCGCCGTTCTCGGCGACGACGCGCAGGCCGAGGAGCCGCTTGCCGGGAGTGAAGCCGACCGTACCGACGGTGAGCACGCTCAGGACGAGCAGGACGCCGAGGGCCCAGTTGCCGGCCGCCTGCCAGTCACGGCCGGCGAGCAACCCGTATGCGATCAGCATGCAGAGCGCCCAGTCGACGAAGATGGCCCCGAAGCGCCGTCCGAGCGGAGCCACCGAGCCCGGCCCGTGCTCCGGAAGACCCAGTCGCTCACCTCGGTATCCGAAGTCGACGCCCATGTCCTCGGCGGCCGTACGGGGGCCGGAGAGCCACGATCCGATTGCTTGCCTGTTGTCCACCCGACCACGGTACTGCGAGGGCGTCCGGGCCCCGGGAGAGGGGTGCGGGACCGTCCTACGAGCCGGCGCACACCCGGGCTGGTTAACTTGAGCGAAACAAATGGGTCATGCTTGAGAAATCCCGGAAACCTATGGTCGGGTCCAGCGTGTGCCACCGCACTGGCCGCACCACCGAGCGACAACCCCCGCCCCTCCCCGGGACGGGAGGAGGAGGAGCTGGATGTTCCAGAACGCCGACGAGGCCAAGAAATTCATCGCGGACGAGGACGTCAAGTTCGTCGACGTCCGCTTCTGCGATCTGCCTGGCGTGATGCAGCACTTCACGATCCCGGCGAAGTCGTTCGACCCGGCGGACGAGCTGGCCTTCGACGGCTCGTCGATCCGTGGCTTCCAGGCCATCCACGAGTCGGACATGGCGCTGCGTGCCGACCTGTCGACCGCCCGTGTCGACTCGTTCCGCCGCGACAAGACGCTGAACATCAACTTCTTCATCCACGACCCGATCACGGGCGAGCAGTACAGCCGCGACCCGCGCAACATCGCCAAGAAGGCGGAGGCCTATCTCGCCTCCACCGGCGTCGCGGACACCGCGTACTTCGGCCCGGAGGCCGAGTTCTACGTCTTCGACAGCGTGCGTTTCAACACCACCGCGAACGAGGGCTTCTACCACATCGACTCCGAGGCCGGCGCCTGGAACACCGGAGCGATCGAGGACAACCGCGGCTACAAGGTCCGCTACAAGGGCGGCTACTTCCCGGCTCCGCCGGTCGACCACTTCGCCGACCTCCGTGCCGAGATCTCCCTGGAGCTGGAGGCGTCCGGCATCCAGGTCGAGCGCCAGCACCACGAGGTGGGCACCGCCGGCCAGGCGGAGATCAACTACAAGTTCAACACGCTGCTCGCCGCCGCCGACGACCTGATGCTCTTCAAGTACATCGTGAAGAACGTCGCCTGGCGCAACGGCAAGACCGCGACCTTCATGCCCAAGCCGATCTTCGGTGACAACGGCTCCGGTATGCACGTCCACCAGTCCCTGTGGCAGGGCGGCACTCCGCTCTTCTACGACGAGCAGGGCTACGCGGGCCTCTCGGACACCGCCCGCTACTACATCGGCGGCATCCTCAAGCACGCTCCGTCACTGCTGGCGTTCACCAACCCGACGGTGAATTCGTACCACCGCCTGGTCCCCGGCTTCGAGGCCCCGGTCAACCTGGTCTACTCCCAGCGCAACCGCTCGGCGGCGATGCGTATCCCGATCACGGGCTCGAACCCGAAGGCCAAGCGCGTCGAATTCCGCGCCCCGGACCCGTCCTCGAACCCGTATCTGGCCTTCTCCGCCCTCCTCCTCGCGGGCCTCGACGGCATCAAGAACAAGATCGAGCCGGCCGAGCCGATCGACAAGGACCTCTACGAACTGGCCCCCGAAGAACACGCGGGCGTCCCCCAGGTCCCCACCTCCCTCCCGGACGTCCTCGACGCCCTGGAAGCGGACAACGAATACCTCCAGGCCGGCGGCGTCTTCACCTCGGACCTGATCGAGACCTGGATCGACTACAAGCGCACCAAGGAAATCGCCCCCATCCAACTCCGCCCGCACCCGCACGAGTTCGAGCTGTACTTCGACATCTAAAAAGCGGGACGGTTTCAGCAGGGCCTGGGACCCGGAAACGTGCTGTGAGCCAGGGAAACACCACTCAATGGTTCCCACTCTGTTCCCAGCTGTTTTCCAGGGCCTTGTGCACCGGGTGTGCACCGGTCAGGCGGATGCCTGACCTGCCGTCAGATGTGACAGTGAGGGCCGCCATCGCCAGGAAGGAGATGGCGGCCCTCGCATGTGCGGCGAGCCACTCGGCGTCCGCTCAGGGGACTCCTTAGTACGCACCGTCGCCATCCCCTCAAGACCTCAATTTCAGGAGGTCGCGGCCTTCAACGTTCTCGACAGGTAGACCGACGGTAAGACACCTGGCGGGGCTTCATCTTTGCCAGCGCTATCGGCACTTCTTGGGACCCGGATAGCACAGGGGCACTACCCCAACATTCGATCCTCGTCGAACCCGAGTTCCTCTTCAATCCCCAGCTCGACAGCGGCGTGCCATCGGACAGCGTCAGGCCATAGCACGGCCGTCATCTGACGAATGCACCCAAGCGCCTCTGGCGTGCCGATCTCACCCAGAGAAGAGATCACTTTCTGGCATAGCCAATAAGCTGGGGCATCTTCTCCTACCGAACATTCCGCAACCCGAAAGAGACAAGGAACTGCATCCAATGCATGAATCTCCCCCAAGATCTCCACGAGATCTTCCTTGTTGAATCCCATGGCATCCGAATCAAGGATCTCCTGGAGAGCCCCACCAAGACCCGGCACCCGCAAGGGGGCGGCCAAGTTGGCAAACTTGTCAACCCTTGCCCAATTCCCCGCCCGAGCGGCTTCACGAATCCAGGAGACAATGAACTGGGTGACCTCGGGATACTTGGCCGCAATAAACCTGGAATCCCGCCCCGTGCCGTCTGCGAGTGATTCCACAAGATCAGCCTGAGATCTTTCTCTTCTTGGGAATGTCACCAGTTTTCCGCTCTTCCGAATCCGACGATTCTTGAATTAAACACTCCAACCGATCCGGGCCTCAGGCCGTACGTGTCATATCCACGCTCCGACTTCAGGTGTACGGCGTTGATATCCTGGCCGATGTCGCCCGCAGTTTTACCTATCGAGGTCAATGCATCGCGAGTGCCCGGGGAAGCCTCATAGCGGACCAGGACGGTATACTTCTCGGCATTTCTGCCTCCCCTGCGATGGGTTTGATGTCTCAGACCTTCAAGGTATTCACGGGACTGCGTAACGAAGTTCTCCGTACCCCTGACAGTGATCTCGCCATTGGATCCCAGTTGGTTGAGTTCCCTCTCACTCATTGCACGATAGAAGACTTCATTGCAGTTGTGGACAAGAACCGGTGTGGCCCCTGCCGGCACATGGTACGTGTGCTGGCTGACGCGTCCTCAACTGCGTATATGCAGGTGAGCAGCAGTTCGGCGTTCCGCTGGTGTCGGTCGTAGTGCGGGGTAATCCGTGGGTGTTGCCGTCGCTACTGCTGTTGGAGGCGCCGGCGCGAGGACGTGCTACTGCCGCGCCGGATTCGGCTCGGACGGTGGCACGAGTGGTGCGGTGGTAGAAGTCGCCGCCGCTCTGGGCGCAGCCCTCGGCAAACCAGCGGGTCGGCCACAGGGGGACCGCTGATGACCACGCCCCGCCAAGGGCCGAGCACGACAAAGGAAGCCCTGGCCAAGCTCACCGAGAAGATCGCCACCAGCAACCGCGGCCTCCCCGGTCCCCTCCGCGCAGGGCAGCTTGGCCGCGTACCTGACGTACTGGCCGGAAAACGTTGCCGTACACCAACTCCGTGAGAACACCCACACCCGTTACACCACCTGCGTCAACCGGTACCTCATCCCCGGCCTCGGCAAGAAGAAGCTCACCAAGCTCACCGCTAAAGACGTCCGTACCTGGCTCAACCAGCTCCGCACCACCTGCCAGTGCTGGGTGCGTGGCATCGATACGGCCCGTGATGAGCCCCGTTGCTGTGCGGTCGGGCAGTGCTGCCACAAGCTGCTCTCCCCGCTGACACTCACCTACATCCAGTCCGTACTCAAGTCCGCCCTGGAGCACGCCGTCCGCGAGGAGGAGATCCCACGCAACGTCGCCCGCAACGTCCGCACCGGCACCCCACGACCCCGACGCTTCGAACCCCTCACCGCCGACGAAGCCCGCCAGTACCTCGCGGCCACGCGCGGACACCGGCTGCACGCGCTGTTCGAACTCGCCCTCCACACCGGACTCCGCAAGGGCGAACTCCTCGGCCTGCGCTGGACAGACCTCGACCTCGACGAGGGCACCGCCACAATCCGCCGCACACTTCAGCGAACCAGCACCGGCGGACTCACCACGCTGCCCACCAAGACTCGGGCCTCCGAGCGCCGTATCACCCTCCCCACCCGCTGCGTCCACTCACTGAAGCATCACCACGAGCAGCAACAGCACGAGCGCGAGGGCGCAGGCGCGGCGCGGCAGCAGGACGGGCACGTGTTCACCACCGCGCAGGGCCGACCGATCGACCCGACCAACCTCACCCGCGCCTTCACCACGCTCCTCCGTAGGGCCGGTCTCCGCCGCATCCGCTTTCACGACCTCCGCCACTCGACAGCCACCCTCCTTCCGGAACAGGGCGTCGAACTTGTCGTCATCAAGGAACTCCTCGGCCACGCCCACATCGGCGTCACCGCCACCGTCTACGCCCACGTTCGACTCCGCCT
>NZ_FMDK01000596.1 GCF_900091995.1 Streptomyces sp. MnatMP-M17 | reverse complement strand
GGCGGGGGGAGCGGCTGCCGAAGTTGCTGCTGCCGCAGCCGGGCCCGTATCCGCTCCGTATCGGCCGCGATCCGATGAACGGACTGCGGCTCAGCCATGACACGGTCTCGCGGCTGCACGCCGAACTGAGCATGCAGGGCGGAGCGTGGGTGCTGCGCGATCTGGGCTCGACGAACGGCACGACGGTCAACGGGCGGCGGGTGACGGTGACGGCCGTCGTCCATGACGGGGATCTGGTGAGCTTCGGCCAGATGAGCTTCCGGCTGGCCACGGACTGAGCGCGCGCCCCGCGCCGGTCTGCGTCTCCAACAACCGTGCTCCTGCGAGCACATCGATACGCGAGCCGGTCAACCAGGCTCTCTCGAAGGCCACTTCGATGCACGAAAAGAGCTGTCAGACCTTTCGGCTCAGCAGCGCCACCGGGCAGTCCGCGAACAGCACGGTCAGATCGACCGGACCGCCGCCCTCGAACTCCCGTCCGGGCGAGGCCAGCAGATCCGTCCAGCGGCCCTCCGGCAGGGTCAGCTCCGTACCGGCCCAGCCTCCCGCCTCCGCCAGCCCGAGCGGCAGCCGGGTGACGGCCGTGACCACCTGGCCCGACCGGCAGAAGGCCAGACAGTGGGCCGCCGCCGGGCCGGTCGCGGGCAGCGGGGCATAGGTCCCCGACTCGCCGAAGACCGCGGGCCGCTCGCGCCGCAGCCGGAGCGCGGCCGTCGTCACCACCGTCTTCTCGTCGGGCGGCCCGGTCCTGAACGGCCGCCGGTTGTCCGGATCCACCAGCGCCGGATATGTACGCTCCGTGCCCTGGTAGAGATCGGGCACGCCCGGCATGGTGAGATGCACCAGCGCCGCGCCCAGCGCACCGGCCCGTACATACGGGTCGAGCGCGCGCCGGAACTCCGCGACCGTCTTGCGCGCGGGACCGGCGGGGCCTGCCTCGACAAAGGCCGCCACCGCCTGTTCGTACAGCGGATCGGGCTCCGTCCAGCTCGTGTGCAGCCCGGCCTCCCGTACGGACTTCAGCAGCGCGGGCACCATCCGCGCGCCGGAAGGCACCATCCGTGAGCTCTCGGGAAGGCTCGCGGTCCTCGCGGCCCCTTCCGTGGCCGGAGTGAAACCGACCGCCGTCTGCCATGCCTGCCAGGCGAGCTGCGGATCCGGCGCCGCCACCCCGGTCTCGCCGGTGACCCGCTCCAGCAGCGCCGACCAGCGTCGTGGGCACTGCGACAGAACCGCGATCCCGGCCCGTACGTCCGCGCTGCGCTTGGTGTCGTGCGTGGTCAGTACGGTGCCGGTGGTGGGCCAGTCGCGCGCGAGACGCGCGCAGTACGCGTGGAACCGCTCCGGACTCACCGCCGGATGTCCCGGATCGCCGCCCACCTCGTTCGCCGAGATCAGCGGCACATAGCGGTAGAAGGCCGTGTCCTCGACGGACTTGGCGCGCAGCGCGGACGCGGTCTGGGCGAAGCGCGCGCAGAACGCCGTGTGGTCCGGGCCCGTACCGAGCCTGCCGAGCGCCAGCTCCCGCACCACGTCCACGGCCGTCGCCTCTTGCTCCACGGCGAACGCGGCCTTCGCCCGGCGGACCGCCTCCTCGGGAATCGCGGCCTCGGCCGCCTCCGGGCACGGGCCGCCCGCCGTCGTGTACGGGCGGTAGACCGGGACCCGTACGAGCAGCTCCTGAACCGCCGTACGCAGCGCCCACGGCGCGTGGTCGCGCAGCGCGGGATCGGCGGCGCAGATCCGCCGCGCCGTACGGACCAGGAAGGAGGTCTCGGCGGCCAGTTCATGGATGACGACCTTGTAGGCGGCCCGCCGGACCGTGCCCTCCCAGTAGCCGCCGCGGTCGCCGACGGGCCCGGCGACATCGCGGTAGTGCCGCTCCAGCGCGGCGGCGCCCGCCGGATCCGTGAAGAGCCCGTCGACATGGCGCAGCGCGTCATAGCCGGTGGTGCCGGCGACCGGCCAGCCGGCGGGCAGCGCCTCGTCGTCGGCGAGGATCTTCTCCACCACGGTCCAGCAGCTCCGGCCGGTCGCGCCCGTCGCCTCGGCCAGCCGGCGCAGATACTCCTCCGGATCGGCTAGCCCGTCCGGATGGTCGACGCGCAGTCCTTGGACCACTCCGTCCCGCACCAGCTCAAGGATCTTGGCGTGGGTGGCGGCGAACACCTCGGGATCCTCGACCCGGACGCCGATCAGCTCGGAGATGGTGAAGAAGCGCCGGTAGTTGAGCTCGGTACGGGCCAGCCGCCACCAGGCGAGCCGGTAGTGCTGCGCGTCCAGCAGCTCGGGCAGCGGAAGATGCCCGGTGCCGGGCGCCAGCGGATAGCGGGCGTCGCCGTGGCGCAGCTCGCCGTCCTCGACGCGCAGCGCGCCCAGCTCGTCGCCGATCGGGGAGGGCAGGACCGGCAGCAGCAGCTTGCCGTCGCCCGCGTCCCAGTCGATGTCGAACCAGCGGGCGTACGGCGAGGCCCGGCCCTCGCGCAGCACCTCCCACAGGGCCCGGTTGTGGGCGGGCGCGGCGGCCATGTGGTTGGGCACGATGTCGAGGACGAGCCCGAGGCCGTGCTCCTCGGCGGTACGGGCCAGGCGCCGCAGCCCGTCCTCACCGCCCAGCTCGGCCCGTACCGCGGAGTGGTCCACGACGTCATAGCCGTGGGCCGAGCCCGGTACGGCCTCCAGCACCGGCGACAGATGAAGATGCGACACCCCGAGCGCGGCGAGATAGGGCACCACTCGCTCCGCTGCCGAGAAGGGAAAGTCCGGCTGGAGCTGGAGCCGATAGGTCGCGGTGGGCGTCATACGATCGTACGTACCCAGCTCGGCGCCTTCTGTGTCATCGGCGGCACCGGTACCCGCGTACGGCCGGACGGCGCCGGGCGCCGATGCCTCGCTCGGCCCGTACGCCGGCGCCCGGACCGGCGCCCGGTCCCGTGCGTCCCGGCGCCTCTCCCGGTCGAACCCGTGCCTACGCGGGGCCTACGCGGGGCTTACGCGGGGCCTACGCGGGCCGCATCAGTACCGTCATACTGCGGCCGATCATGGTGATCCGGTCACCTCCGTCCACCTTCTCGCCCTGTCCCGGAGCCACGCCCTCCGGGCGCGCCGTGTCCACCATGATCTGCCAGTGCTTGCCATGGTTCAGCGGCACCACGAACTCCAGCTTGTCGGCGCTCGCGTTGAACATCAGCAGGAACGAGTCGTCCGAGATCCGCTCGCCGCGCGGTCCCGGCTCCGAGATCGCGTTGCCGTTCAGGAAGACCGTCATGGCCTGCGCGTGCGCCGCCGTCCAGTCCTGCTGCTTCATCTCGTCGCCCTCCGGTGTGAACCACGAGATGTCCGACAGATCGTCGTGCGTGCCCTCCACCGGCCGTCCGTGGAAGAAGCGCCGGCGCCGGAAGACCGGATGGTCGCGGCGCAGCCACACCATCGCCCGGGTGAACTCCAGCATTCCGGTGTCGGTCTCCGCGCCCGGCTCCGGCCAGCGGACCCAGGACACCTCGTTGTCCTGGCAGTACGCGTTGTTGTTGCCGCCCTGCGTACGGGCGAACTCGTCGCCGTGACTGAGCATCGGGACGCCCTGGGAGAGCATCAGCGTGGCGATGAAGTTGCGCATCTGACGGTTGCGCAGTTCGGTGATCCCGGGATCGTCGGTCTCGCCCTCCACTCCGCAGTTCCAAGAACGGTTATGGCTCTCGCCGTCCCGGTTGGACTCGCCGTTGGCCTCGTTGTGCTTCTCGTTGTACGAGACGAGATCGCGCAGCGTGAAGCCGTCGTGGCAGGTGGTGAAGTTGATGGAGGCCAGCGGCCGGCGCCCGTCGTCCTGATAGAGATCGGACGAGCCGGTCAGCCGGGACGCGAACTCCGCCAGCGTCCTGGGCTCGCCTCGCCACAGGTCCCGCACGGTGTCGCGGTACTTGCCGTTCCACTCCGTCCACAGCGGCGGGAAGTTCCCGACCTGATAGCCGCCCTCGCCCACGTCCCAGGGCTCGGCGATCAGCTTCACCTGGCTGACCACCGGATCCTGCTGCACCAGATCGAAGAACGACGACAGCCGGTCGACCTCGTGGAACTGACGGGCCAGCGTCGCCGCGAGATCGAAGCGGAAGCCGTCGACATGCATCTCGGTCACCCAGTACCGCAGCGAGTCCATGATGAGCTGGAGGACATGCGGACTGCGCATCAGCAGTGAGTTACCGGTGCCCGTGGTGTCCGTGTAATAGCGAGGATTCTCGGCGAGCCGGTAGTACTGGGCGTTGTCGAGCCCTCGGAAGGAGAGCGTCGGACCGAGGTGGTTGCCCTCCGCCGTATGGTTGTAGACCACATCGAGGATGACCTCGATCCCGGCCCGGTGCAGTGCCCGTACGGCCTGTTTGAACTCAAGTACCTGCTCGCCGCGGTCGCCCCATGAGGCATAGGCGTTGTGCGGAGCGAAGAATCCGATGGTGTTGTAACCCCAGTAATTGCCGAGGCCCGAGTCCACCAGCCGGTGGTCATTGACGAACTGGTGTACGGGCATCAGCTCCAGCGCGGTGACGCCCAGCTCCGTGAGGTGTTCGATCACCGCCGGATGGGCCAGTCCCGCGTAGGTGCCGCGCAGCTCGTCGGGCAGCTCCGGATGGAGCATGGTCAGGCCCTTCACATGGGCCTCGTAGAGCACCGTGCGGTGGTAGTCCGTACGCGGCAGCCGGTCGTCGCCCCAGTCGAAATACGGATTGACGACGACGGAGGTCATCGTGTGCGGTGCTGAGTCCATGTCATTGCGCGAGTCCGGCTTGCCGAAGTGGTAGCCGTACACCGACTCGCCCCACTCGATACTTCCGCTGATCGCACGCGCGTACGGATCGAGCAGCAGCTTGGCGGAGTTGCAGCGGTGCCCGCGCTCCGGCTCATATGGCCCATGGACCCGGAAGCCATAGCGCTGACCTGGCATGATGCCGGGCAGATAGGCATGCCGTACGAAGGCGTCCGTCTCGCGCAGTTCCACCGCCGTTTCTGAACCGTCGTCGTGCAGCAGGCACAACTCGATTCTGTGGGCGGCCTCTGAGTAGACCGCGAAGTTGGTCCCGGCGCCGTCGTACGTGGCGCCGAGGGGATACGCCTGTCCCGGCCAGACCTGCATAGATAAGACTCTTCCACTTCTGATCCGGGTGCTGCGGGGCCAAGGGCGTGCTGCGGAAGTCCCGGCTTTCGCAACACGCCCTTGGACCAGATCTTCCCCGAAAGACGCCGCTCGACCTAGGAACTCGATGGGTTCTTGCCGCTGGGTCAGGCCCGGGTCAACTTCACGCTTCCGGCCGTCGCCCGGGACCGGCCGTGGTCCCAGCGGTCCCGAGAAGGGCATGACGTCCCGTCGGGCCCGGGCGCGGAACGGCTCCAACCACTATGAATCAGCTCACTTACGCCGAAGTCCGCGTCGAGAACGAGCCTCACGAATAAGGGAGTTGAGAAAGGAGCCTGTGTATCGGGCTGCACCGCCTCCGGTCGGCGGAGTACCCTTCCTTGATCGTTGAAGGGGGAGAAAAGGCGGTGCGCGGGTGAGCTCGGGAGGGCTGGAGCTGCCCCCCGGTGACGCAGGTCACGCGGGGGACTCCGGCGACATCCCGCCCGGAGTGGTCTCCCTCGCGCGGCCGATGGAGATCGGGGCGGAGCTGGACTGGGGGCCGGACGCCTGGAGCGAGGTCCGAACGCGCGCCCAGCGAGCGGGACGTGCGTATATCTGGCTGAATCTGGTGGAGCAGCGGCTGCGCGCGGTGGTCGCGGCGGTGCTGCGGCCCATCTACGAGCCGGTGCACGGCGAGGAGTGGGTGGTCGCCGCGGCCGGGCCCGCCGGACAGGAGTGGGTGCAGCGCGCCGTCGCCGTACGGGAGGTCTCGCGGCGCAAGGGCTATCTGCTCGATCCGGCCGACGACAATGTGCTGAGCTTTCTCACGCTTCCGCAGCTCCGTGAGCTGATGGTGCAGCACTGGCCTGGATTCGAACCGTATTTCGACGACCGCAGAGATGTGGAGCTGGCGCTCGACGAGCTGGAGGTCGCGCGGAATGTCGTGTCCCGCAATCGCGCGCTCTCCGAGACGGTTCTCGCCCAGGCGGAGCGGGCCTCGGCCCGGCTGCTGGAGATCCTGGGCGGCGGCAGCGGAGTGCCGTCGGCGGCCCGGCTGCGCGTCGACGCCATGGAGGATCTGGTCGGCGACCGGTACGCGGACGTGGTCTCGGTCCATCCCGACCGGGTCCGGCTGCAACGGCAGATCCCGGCGGAGGATCTCTTCGGCGGCGCCCGGCGTGTCGACGCCATCGGTATCGGACTGAACCTTCTCGTCCAGAACTTCTCGGGCCGCCGGCTGATCCGGCTCGCCGAGTCGGGCTGCCGGATACGGCTGGTCTTCCTCAATCCGGCGAGCAGCGCCGTCAAGCGCCGGGAGCGCGAGCTTGGGCTCAAGAAGGGCGAACTGAGCCGTTCGGTGGAGATGAACATCCTTCATATGCGCCGGGTGCGCTCCAAGCTGCGCGATCCGGGCGCCTTCGAGATCCATGTCTTCGACGAGACGCCGCGCTTCACCGCGTATCTGGTCGACGGCGACGGTGCCGACGGACTCGCCGTGGTGCAGTCGTATCTGCGGCGGGCACGCGGTATGGAGGCGCCGGTGCTGGTGCTCCGTGGCGGCGGGCGCGAGGTCGTCCGTTCGGGACAGGAGACGGAGCACGGTCTCTTCCAGACCTACCGCGAGGAGTTCGAGTCGGTCTGGATGGACTCCCGTCCGGTCTCCTGAGCCCGCGCGCGACCGGTGGGCCGGTCCCGGGGTCCAGGCGTTGTCAGTGGCGCGTGGCAGGGTGAAAGTCAGGCGGGGGAGCACCAACGGGGGAAGCATCACCGCACCATGAGGGAGGGCCATGATGACTTGGCATGGGGAGCAGCCGGCCGGTTCCGGCCTGGCGACGACCGGTACGGCGACGACCGGTACGGAGCGCGGGGCGGCGTATGACGGTCCGCGGCCGGCCGAGGGCCGGGCGATGAGCTGGCTCGGCGGGCCGCTGGTGGCCTTCGATCTGGAGACCACCGGCACGGACGTGGAGAGCGACCGTATCGTCACGGCGGCGCTCGTACGGCTGGAGGCGGAAGGAGCGGTCTCACGGGAACGGACCTGGCTCATCGATCCGGGCGTGGCGGTGCCCGAGCAGGCGTCGGCGATCCACGGCATCTCCACGGACCATGCGCGTCGGCACGGCGTGCCGGCCGCCGCCGCGATCGAGGAGATCGCCGGGGCCGTCGCCGAGGTGCTGCGTTCGGGCACGCCCTTGGTGGTGATGAACGCGCGGTACGACCTGTCGCTCCTGGACCGTGAGTGCGGGCGGTACGGGGCGGAGTCGGTCAGCGAGCGGCTGGGCGAGACACCGTCACCGGTCATCGATCCTCTCGTCATAGACAAGCACGTCGACAAGTACCGCAAGGGCAAGCGCGCCCTTCAGGCGCTCTGCGCGCACTACGGAGTACCGCTGGACGACGCGCACGACGCGAGGGCGGACGCGGTTGCCGCGGCCCGGGTGGTACGGCGCATGGGCGAGCGGCATCAGCCCGTCGGACTGCTGCCACCGGCCGAGCTGCATGACCTTCAAGTCGGCGCGGCGGCCGAGCAGTCGGCCTCCTTGCAGGCCTATCTGCGGCGCACCGCGAATCCGACGGCGGTGGTCGAGCGGGCCTGGCCGGTCATCCCTCGGAGCCGATGACTGTGCCATGGGCGGTGGTCCGGTGGTCCGTCAGAACGGGTACCAGCGGACCTCGGAGTCGTCGTCGCGCAGGGAGGCGACTCTGCGGCGGAACTCCGCGAGAGCCTTGGGATCGGTCGGGGCGTGCTGGGCCACCCAGGCACAGCTCGCCGTCTCACGGGCGCCGCGCAGGACCGGACAGCCCGGCCACTCACGGACGTCCCAGCCATAGGCGGCAGTGAAGGTGTCGTACGCCTCGGCGGACAGGCCGTACCGGTCGCGGGAGAGGGCCATCACCACCAGATCGTGTTCCCGGAAGTCCATGGAGAAGGTCTCCAGATCGACCAGGACCGGTCCTTCCGGGCCCACATGGACATTGCGCGGCAGCGCGTCGCCGTGGATCGGGCCCGGTGGCAGCTCCGGCGCGAGCGTGGCCTCGGCCTCGGCGAAGCCGTCCCTGCGGTCACGGAGATAGTCGGCGTCGGCCGGTTCGATCGCGTCGCCCGCGATCCGCAGCCAGCGTTCGACACCGCCGAGCAGATCCCGGCGAGGGAGCGCGAAGGAGGGAGCGGGCAGTGCGTGGACGAGCCGGAGCAGCGATGCCAGATCGCCGGGGTCCGCGGGCCTTACGGCAGCGGGCAGCCGGTGCCAGACGGTCACCGGATGACCGTCCACCGACCGAGGGCGCGGCTCCGCGGCCCGTACGGCCGGGATGCCGCACTCCGCGAGCCAGGACGCGATGGCGACTTCACGCCGTGCGCGGTCCAGCAGTTCGGGATGGTCCTCGGCGCTCCGGCCGACCTTGACGATCAGCTCACCGGTCCCGAACACCGCGTTCTCCCCGAGGGAGAGCAGCTCAGCGGTGTCCGGCAGCCCGGTCGAGGCCAGGATTTCCCGCGCGCGTGCCTCGTCCATCGTTCGTCCACTCACTCATACTTCCGGCCGATCGGTCCGCGCAAGTCTCGCATCCGTGCGGATCGTCTTGACGGGCGGAGATCCTCTTCGCACGATGACAACGGCCGCCAGGGCGGCTGTCCCCCCACAAGCCGCCCGAAGGAGTCGAATCCGTGACCTCGGCGACCGCGGTGGAGCGGTCAGGCAAGGAACGGTCCGCGAGTGGGCGGGCAGGGCGGTCAGGACGGGCAGGGCGGCCGGGCAGGCCGCTGGACCATGGCGCCTGGTTTCTGGTGCTGCCCGCGCTGATCCCGATCCTGGTGCTGAGCGTCGGACCGCTGCTCTACGGTGTCGCGCTCGCCTTCACCGACGCGCAGTCCGGCCGTACCGAGCCCACCGAGTGGATCGGCACACTCAACTTCCAGGATCTGCTTCACGACACGCTGTTCTGGGACTCGTTCGGGATCGGTCTGCTCTGGGCGGTCGGAGTGACCGTGCCGCAGTTCGCGCTCGCGCTCGGTCTCGCCCTGCTGCTCAACCAGAATCTCCGCTTCCGCTGGCTGGCCCGCGCCCTGGCGATCATTCCCTGGGCGATGCCCGAGGTGGTCGTCGGTATCATGTGGCGGCTCGTCTACAACGCCGACGCCGGAATCCTCAACGAGACCGTGCGGGATCTCGGCCTCGGCGAAGGGCGGGACTGGCTGACCGGGCTCGCCACCGCCCTGCCCGCGGTGATCGTCGTCGGGATCTGGGCCGGTATGCCGCAGACGACGGTCGCCCTGCTGGCCGGCCTCCAGAACACTCCGCGCGAACTGCACGAGGCCGCGGCGCTGGACGGCGCGGGAGCCTGGCGCCGGTTCCGTACCGTCACCTGGCCCGCGCTCCGGCCGGTCGCGCTGGCCATCACGGCGCTCAATCTCATCTGGAACTTCAACTCCTTCGCGCTGGTCTACGTGCTGACCAGCGGCGGACCCGGCGGACGCACCAGGCTGCCCATGCTCTTCGCGTACGAAGAGGCCTTCCGCTACGGCCAGTTCGGCTACGCCGCCGCCATGGGATGCGTGATGGTGGCCGTGATCGCGGTGCTCCTCTCGCTCCAGCTCGTAGGACGGCTCCGGCAGGGAGAGGACGGGCGATGAGTATGCGTACCAGCGGATCCGCGCGCGCCGGACAGTATCTCGCGCTCCTGTGCTATCTCGTCTTTCTCGCCCTGCCGTTTCTCTGGCTGCTCTCCACGGCCTTCAAACCGGCCCGGGAGCTGGGCAGTCTCCATCCCACCTGGATCCCGCGCGATCCGACGCTCGGCAACTTCCGGCAGGCCTTCGACGAACAGCCGCTGCTGCGGGCGGCGGGCAACAGTCTGACCGCCGCCGTGGCCGCGGCCGTGGTCGCCGTGCTCATCGCGACTCCCATGGCCTATGTGATGGCGCGCCGGCGCGGCAGACTCGCGGCGGCGGCGACCGGCTGGGTGGTGATCAGCCAGGCGTTCCCGTTCGTCCTGCTGATCATTCCGCTCTTCCTGGTGCTCAAGAATCTGCGTCTGATCAACTCGCTGACCGGGCTGATCCTGGTGTACGCCGTATGGGCCCTGCCGTTCGCGCTCTGGATGCTGAGCGGCTATGTCCGGGCCCTGCCCGTCGAGCTGGAGGAGGCGGCGGCCGTGGACGGCGCGGGCCGGCTCCGTACCCTCGTCTCGGTCACCGGGCCGCTGCTGGCTCCCGGCATCGTCGCCACGGCGCTCTTCGCCTTCGTCACCGCGTGGAACGAGTTCTTCTTCGCGCTCGTGCTGCTCAAGTCCCCGGAGAAACAGACGCTGCCGGTGGTCCTCACGCACTTTCTCGGAGCGGAGGGAGTCGCCGATCTGGGACCGCTGGCCGCCGCCGCGTTTCTCGCGACACTGCCCTCGCTGGTCATCTTCGCGGTCATCCAGCGGCGGATCACGGGCGGGATGCTCGCCGGGGCGGTGAAGAGCTGATGAGTCCTATGAGCAGATGGCCTGGACGGCCGCGCATACGGAAGGCTCCGGTCGTGGTGGCCGTTCTCGCCCTGCTGCTCGGCGGCTGCACAGGTGACGGCGGCGACGACGCGCGCGGCGGCCGGATCACTCTGCGCTTCCAGTCGCTGGCCTGGCAGGACGAGTCGGTCCAGGTCAACAAGGAGCTGGTGGAGGAGTGGAACGCGACCCATCCGGAGATCCGCGTCGAGTATGTCCAGGGAAGCTGGGACAGCGTCCATGACCAACTGCTCACCTCCTTCGAGGGCGGTGAGGCACCGGACATCATCCATGACGCCTCCGACGATCTGGCCGACTTCGCGTACGGCGGCTATCTCGCCGATCTCGGCCCGCTGCTGCCCGGCCGTCTCGAACGGGACATCCCGGAACGCAGCTGGGAGACGGCCACCTTCGGCGACGGTGTGTACGGTGTGCCGTTCCTCCAGGAGCCGCGCGTCCTGATCGCGAACAAGAAGATCCTGGAAGCCTCCGGAGCGCGGATCCCGACCGCCGAAGAGCCCTGGAGCTGGCCGGAGTTCCGGCGGATCGCCGAGGAGCTGACCGGGCGGATGGGCCCGGGAAAGTACGCGGTCGCCTGGCCGTTGAAGGATCCCGTCTCCGCCACGCTCAATCTCGGGCTCTCCGCCGGCGGGCGGCTCTTCCACCGAGACACGGACGGCAAGGTGACGATCCGGTTCACCGACGCGGACGGAGTGGTCCCGGACACCGTCCATGACCAGGTCAACAAGGACGCGAGCGCGTCCGGTGCCACGCTGGGCATGGGCGGATCGGACACGCTGCCCGGTCTGTTCGGCGGCAAGTACGCGATGGTCCCGCTGGGCTTCTCGTACCGCCAGCAGATCATCCAGCAGGCACCGGAGGGATTCGAGTGGACGGTACTGCCCGCTCCCGCCGGTGACGGCGGAGACCTGGCCCAGGGAGTGAGCCCGCAGACTCTCTCCGTCGCCGAGGACAGCCCGTACAAGAAGGAGGCGGTGCGGTTCATCGACTTCCTGCTGCGGCCGGAGAACATGGTGCGGCTCGCGAAGGGCGACTGGATGCTGCCGACCGGTACGCAGGCGCTCCGGGACCCGTCCCTGCGCGTCGCCGAGGACGGCTGGGCGACAGGCGCCGCGCTCGCACGGGAGCTGCGTCCGGCTCCCGCCCAGTCGGTGCGCGGCTATCCCGAGTGGAAGGACAAGGTGGCGACACCGGCGCTCCAGGAGTACTACAGCGGAGCGATCGACCGCGCGGAGCTGGAAAAGCGGCTGGTCGAGGACGGCAACCGGGTGCTGGCCCGCTACCAGCGCTGACCGGTCGGCCAGTCGGTGGGGCGGCCGGTCGGACAGTTGGCCGGCTGATCGGTTGGCCGTCCGGCGCGGATATTGGATTGCACGAGACGTCTCGTCATTTTTACGGTGAGCGCATGACCTTACCCCGCCCCGCCCATATCGCCATGTTCTCCATCGCTGCCCATGGGCATGTGAATCCGAGCCTCGACATCATCCGGGAGCTGGTCGCCCGGGGGCACCGGGTCAGTTACGCGATCCCCGCCCTCTTCGCCGAAAAGGTCGCGGCGACCGGCGCCGAGCCGGTGATCTACACCTCCGTCCTGCCGGGGCCCGACGACGATCCGGAAGCCTGGGGAACGGAACTGGTCGACAATCTCGAACCGTTCCTCGATGACGCGATCCAGGCGCTGCCGCAGCTTGCCGCCGCCTTCGAGGACGACCTGCCCGATCTGGTCCTCAGCGACATCACGTCCTATCCGGCGCCGGTCCTTGCGCACCGCTGGGGCGTCCCGTACATCCAGCTCTCGCCGAATCTGGTCGCCTGGGAGGGGTACGAGGAGGAGGTCGGCGAGCCGATGCTCGCGGAGCTGCGGGCCTCCGAGCGCGGCCGTGCCTACCGCGCGCGCTTCGCGGACTGGCTCACGGAGCAGCGCATGGACCACACCGACCTGGACCGGCTGGTCGCAAGGCCCCGCCGCTCCCTGGTGCTGATCCCCAAGGTGCTGCAGCCGCACGCCGATCGCGTGGACGAGTCCGTGTACACCTTTGTCGGCGCCTGCCAAGGTGACCGCGCTGAGCAGGGCGAGTGGAGGCGGCCGGCCGGGGCGGAGAAGGTCCTGCTGGTCTCGCTCGGCTCGGCCTTCACCAAGCAGCCCGCGTTCTACCGCGCGTGCGCCGAGGCCTTCGGCGGGCTGCCCGGCTGGCATGTGGTGCTCCAGGTCGGGCCTCATGTGGACGAGTCCGAACTGGGCGACGTGCCGGACAATATCGCGGTGCGTCACTGGGTGCCGCAGCTCGCCGTACTCCGGCAGGCCGACGCCTTCATCACCCACGCGGGCGCGGGCGGCAGCCAGGAGGGCCTGGCGACGGGCACGCCGATGGTCGCTGTACCGCAGGCGGTCGACCAGTTCGGCAACGCCGACATGCTGGTCTCGCTGGGGGTGGCCCGGCGCCTCGACACGGAGAAGGCGACACCGGAGGCGCTGCGGGAGGCGGTCCTGGCGGTGGCCTCCGATCCGGAGGTGGCCAAGAGGCTCGCCGGGATCAAGCGCGAGATGGCGGAAGAGGGTGGCACGCCGAGAGCGGCCGACCTGATCGAATCGGAGCTCCCGGCCGTGGCGTCCTGACGCTCGCGGGCGCCCGTACGGAACGGGAGCGGTGGCCCGGGGTGCCGTCGTCCGTGGAAGGTGGGGTTGAGATCGGGCCAATTCGTCGCCGTCGCCGGTGTGCGAGGAGGGCGGCCCGTTTCTCCCGGTGTCGGTCATATCTCCGGCGAGAGGGAGCGAAGTCTCGCGTCACAGGCGGAGGTTAACGGGCGAGCCCGGCGCTTTCCGGACTGGCCGGTTCCTTATGGGGATTGAGGTTTGCCAGGTCACCGCCCCTACGGGCCCTTGATCTGGACGCGTCAATCGGCCAGGGTTCGAGCCAGCCCGGCGGAGACTGCTGTCCGCCGGGCGTCCCCCCACAGAAGATGACGAGGAGCTCCCTCTTCATGGCAACTCAACAGCGTGCGACCAGGATCAAATTCACCGCCGCCCTCACGGCCGTCGCCGCGGCGGCCGGACTCACCGCGCTCACCTCCCCCACAGCGGGCGCGGCTCCGGCACAGGGTGTGGTGTACGACGCCGACGCCGACGCCGAGGGCGCTGTGGCCGGCAGCTACATCGTGATGCTGCGTCAGACGGGCGAGCAGAGCACCAGTAGGCCGGCCGGTCGGCAGACCTACGACAGGACCGAGAAGCGGGAACTGGCCGAGGAGTACGGCGGCCGGCTCGCGCGGAACTACACCATGGCCGTCAACGGCTTCTCCGCCAGTGGACTCACCGAGGCGGAGGCCGCGCGTCTCGCCGCCGACCCGGCCGTCGCCAAGGTCGTCCAGAACAAGACGTTCACCATCAACGCCACCCAGAGCAACCCGCCCTCCTGGGGCCTCGACCGCGTCGACCAGACCGCGACCGCAGGCGACAGCGCGTACACCTACCCGGACGGCGCCGGCGAGGGCGTGACGGCGTATGTCATCGACACCGGCGTCCGGATCACCCATCAGGACTTCGAAGGCCGCGCCAGCTACGGCTACGACGCCATCGACGGTGACAACTCGGCCGACGACGGCTACGGCCACGGCACGCATGTGGCCGGAACCATCGCCGGTGCCGCGCACGGAGTCGCCAAGAAGGCGAAGATCGTCTCCGTACGGGTGCTCGACGACAGCGGCTTCGGCACCACCGAGCAGGTCATCGCCGGAATCGACTGGGTCGCCGCGAACCACCAGGGCCCGTCCGTCGCCAATATGAGCCTCGGCGGCGGCGCCGATCCGGCCCTGGACGAAGCCGTACGCAACGCCATCGCCACCGGTGTCACCTTCGGCGTCGCGGCCGGCAACAACTCCTTCGACGCGAGCCAGATCTCACCGGCGCGGGTCGAGGAGGCCATCACGGTCGCCTCGTCCACCGTGGACGACGCGCAGTCGTACTTCTCCAACTTCGGCCCGCTCGTGGACATCTACGCGCCGGGCTCCGGCATCACCTCGGACTGGAACAACAGCGACACCGCCGTCAGCACCATCTCCGGCACCTCGATGGCCACACCTCATGTGGTCGGCGCGGCTGCCCTCTATCTCGCCGCCCACCCGGACGCGACGCCCGACCAGGTCGCCACGGCTCTGACCGACGGTGCCACGCCCGACGCGATCACCGACGCGTCGCCGGACACCGTCAACAAGCTGCTCAAGATCGTCGAATAGCGGCCGGCGGG
>NZ_FMDK01000594.1 GCF_900091995.1 Streptomyces sp. MnatMP-M17 | reverse complement strand
GTGCTCGCACTGGCGGTCCGCGAGGACCCGAGCCGCTTCTTCAACCGGGCCGGCGGGTTCGGCGACGGCGAGGCGATCACCGCCGACGTTCTGACACAGGTCTGCGACTTCTACCGCAAGCAGGGTGTGTCCCAGGGCGCGTTCATGATCGCGCCGCCGTTGCTGCCACCGGACTGGGCCTCGACCGTCGCCGAGCTGGACCTCACGAACGGACGTAGTTACGTCAAGCTGGGTTGCGACACGGAGACCATGCTGACCGCGGGCGACGGCATCGCCGCGCTCGATCCCAGCTTGCACGTCGGACTGGTCGAACCACACCAGGCAAACGAGTGGGCCACCGTCATGATGACCGCCTACGGTTTCGACATGCCCGACATGATCGACATGGCCGCATCCTGTGTGGGCAAGCCGAACTGGCAACAGTACGCCGTTTGGGACGGTGAGCGGATCATCGCCGTCGGGAGCATCTTCATCAACGGAGACTGTGCCGACATGTTCGGCGGAGCGACGCTCCCGGAAGGCCGCGGCCGCGGCGCGCACTCGGCACTGCTCGCCATCCGTGCCTGGGCAGCCAAGGCGGCAGGCTGCCGATGGCTCGTGGCTGAGACCGGAGCGGAATCTCCCGGTGACCACAACACATCCCTCCACAACATGCTGCGCACCGGTTTCCAGCCGCTGTACGAGCGGACCACCTGGCTCTGGCGCGAGTAGCGCGGCCGGGCGCGGAATCCAGGCCGGGGCATGTCGAGGTCATGGCGGGTACCATTCGTCGGGTTGTGCCAGGTGATCGGAAGGAAGCGGGCCGGGATCCGGCAGCAGCG
The DNA here is from genome assembly GCF_900091995.1 of Streptomyces sp. MnatMP-M17. Lineage (GTDB taxonomy): Bacteria > Actinomycetota > Actinomycetes > Streptomycetales > Streptomycetaceae > Streptomyces. Next base: position 724 of record NZ_FMDK01000594.1, on the reverse strand, counting down.
CAGCCGCCGGACCCGAGGGATGCTCAGACTCGCGGAGCCGTAGGGCCGGATCGCGAAGGCCGAGGAAGGACCGGCCGACCGTCTTCAGAAGGTGGCCTTGCCCCGGACCGGTACGTGGTCGGTGTACTCGGACTCCTTGGCCGGCAGCGGGTCGATCCGCGCCACGATGGCCTGGACGGCCTCACCGGCGAAGACCCCGCGAAGCACGCGCGCATGCCGACCAGCCCCCACACCCCACCAACCCGACATGGAGCCGGAACATCCGGCCCTGGTTTCGGCCTGCTGCTTCAGCCGTCGGTCATCACCGACGTGCAAGCGGCTCTCGGTGCCCTCGCACACAACGACACCGCATCGCCCGCCCTCACTGCCGGCGACGCGTCCGATGAACTCCTCAATTACCCTTCGCGAAGTGGCCGGTGACGGACAGATCGACCGACCGACGAGGTACTGCCCGGCGCGGTGCTCGTACACGTAGAGGAAAAGCGTGAAGGGTGATACGGAATTCCTCTGCGGGGAATCCGGACGCCCCGACAGCCGGCGATCCTGAGTCTGACGAGTGGGTCGTGTCTTCTTTGCTTTGGGTACGGGCGTGGGGCGTTGCGGAGATTCTCACCCGCAACGACGGGCTGGCGAGCCGAAGCCGTCATCGGGAACCAGAGCACCCGCTGCCCTGGGAGGACGCGCCGGCCTGTGCCGGAGAACTGCGGGTCCAGATCGCCGCCGC
>NZ_FMDK01000366.1 GCF_900091995.1 Streptomyces sp. MnatMP-M17 | reverse complement strand
GGGCGGGCCCGGAGACGGCCGGATCGTCCGCCCACGCGAGCTTGTCCAGCACATGCGGCGGCACGATGGTGCAGAAAACGGGAGTGATGGCGTCCATGAAGGCAATGTGGCACTCCGTCACGGAGATTGCACCCATTGCGACCAATGTTGCTGAAATGGAGTGATCTACGGACGCCTGGGGAATACCTTCGTGGATCGAGGAGAGGGCGGTTCCGGTTCCGCATTCTGATACGGACCGGCGAGGACCGCGCGGCTCGGCTAGGCTCCCTCGCATCATGCGTTTCGGGCTGCTTCTCCTTAGCTGCCGCGGCGAGGGCCTGTAGTCGTAGGCCGACCCCCTCCCCGCGGAGTCTGGCGTTGCGGTGATCGCGCCCCGTCGGCCGTCCCAGTGGACACACGAGGAGCCCTGCGCAATGTCCGAATCTTCCGTCGCCTCCGTCGGCAGCCCGACGCCCGTCACCAACGCGACGCACACCCAGCGCCCGTCCGGGATGCCCATCCACAAGTACGGCCGGTACGAGGCCGTGGACATCCCCGACCGCACCTGGCCCGACAACCGGATCACCGTCGCGCCGCGCTGGCTCTCCACCGATCTGCGCGACGGCAACCAGGCGCTGATCGATCCCATGTCACCGGCCCGCAAGCGGGAGATGTTCGATCTGCTGGTCCGTATGGGCTACAAGGAGATCGAGGTCGGCTTCCCGTCCTCCGGTGAGACCGACTTCGCCTTCGTACGGTCGATCATCGAAGAGGGCGCGGTCCCCGAGGACGTGACGATCTCCGTCCTGACGCAGGCGCGCGAGGAGCTGATCGAGCGTACGGTCGAGTCCCTGCGCGGCGCTCACCGCGCGACCGTCCATCTCTACAACGCCACCGCTCCCACCTTCCGCCGCGTCGTCTTCCGCGGCACGAAGGAGCAGGTCAGGCAGATCGCCGTGGACGGCACCCGGCTGGTGATGGAGTACGCGGAGAAGATCCTGGGCCCTGAGACCACCTTCGGCTACCAGTACAGCCCGGAGATCTTCACCGACACCGAGCTGGACTTCGCCCTGGAGGTCTGCGAAGGCGTCATGGATGTCTGGCAGCCCGAGGCCGGCCGGGAGATCATTCTCAATCTGCCTGCCACCGTGGAGCGTTCGACGCCGTCGACGCACGCGGACCGCTTCGAGTGGATGTCGCGGCATCTGTCGCGCCGTGAGTCCGTCTGTCTCTCCGTACATCCGCACAACGACCGCGGTACCGCCGTCGCCGCCGCCGAGCTGGCGCTGATGGCCGGCGCGGACCGGATCGAGGGCTGTCTGTTCGGCCAGGGCGAGCGCACCGGCAATGTCGATCTGGTGACCCTGGGCATGAACCTCTTCTCGCAGGGCGTCGACCCGCAGATCGACTTCTCGCAGATCGACGAGATCCGCCGGACCAGCGAGTACTGCAATCAGATGGAGATCCACCCGCGCCACCCGTATGCGGGTGATCTGGTCTACACCGCCTTCTCCGGCTCCCACCAGGACGCCATCAAGAAGGGCTTCGACGCGCGTGAGGCCGACGCCGCCGCGCGAGGCGTCACGGTCGAGGAGACCGAGTGGGCCGTGCCGTATCTGCCGATCGACCCGAAGGACGTGGGCCGCTCCTACGAGGCGGTCATCCGGGTCAACTCGCAGTCCGGCAAGGGCGGTATCGCCTACGTCCTGAAGAACGAGCACAAGCTGGACCTGCCGCGCCGGATGCAGATCGAGTTCTCCCGCATCATTCAGGCCAAGACCGACGCCGAGGGCGGCGAGGTCACACCCGGCCAGATCTGGTCCGTCTTCCAGGACGAGTACCTGCCCAACCCGGACAACGCCTGGGGCCGGATCCAGCTCCGCTCCGGCCAGAGCACGACTGGCACGGACGGCCGCGACACCCTGACCGTCCAGGCCGTCGTGGACGGTACGGAGACGGCGCTCACCGGCACCGGCAACGGTCCCATCTCCGCGTTCTTCGAGGCCCTGGCCGCCGTCGGAGTGGACGCCAGGCTCCTGGACTACCAGGAACACACGATGAGCGAGGGCGCGAGCGCCCAGGCCGCCTCGTACATCGAGTGCGCGATCGACGGAAAGGTGCTCTGGGGCATCGGGATCGACGCGAACACCACCCGGGCGTCACTCAAGGCGGTCATCTCCGCCGTCAACCGCGCGACCCGTTGACGGCGTCGGCAGAGTGCTCATGAGCCACTGATCCAAGCGTTCACCTGGGCGTTTACGAGCCCCGTCCACCGTTCGCGGTGGGCGGGGTTCAGCCATGTCGTGGCGATCTCACGCCGCGGTACTGACGGGGCCCGGGCGATGTGGCTAACATCACTCAACGCGGCAATGTTGCCGGAGCGTTACGGAGGTGCGCGACGTGCTGCCAGCTCAGGGATCAAGCGGCCGAAAAGTGTGCATCTGCGGCATTCGTACGTCCTGGAACACCGTCGGCGACGGCGAGTTCTTCTGTCCCGACTGCGGAGGCGACCGCAACTACCGCCGTCGCACCGGCCGTCGCCGGTTCACCGTCCTCGGCGTTCCTCTGCTCGCGCGCGGAGTCGCCGGCCCGGTGATCGAATGCGCGGCCTGCCACGCCCACTTCGGCACGGACATCCTCGATCATCCCACCACCATCCGCTTCTCCGCGATGCTCCGTGACGCCGTGCACACCGTCGCGCTCGCCGTCCTCGCGGCCGGCGGGATCTCCTCCCGTACGGTCAGGGAGACCGCGGTCCACACCGTCCGCGCGGCCGGATTCGAGGACTGCACGGAGGACCGGCTCACCGATCTGGTGGAGGCGCTCGCCGCCGACACCGGCCGGTTCGTCGTGGACCCGGATCTGGATCCGGGCCCGTGCGGCGCGGCGCTCGCCATCGAACTGCACGAGGCGCTGGAGCCGCTGGCGCCGCATCTCGCCCCGGCGGGCCGGGAGTCGATCGTGCTCCAGGGCGCCAGGATCGCCGTGGCGGACGGACCGTACAGCCCGGCGGAGCGCGAGGTGCTCAGCATCGTCGGCGGCGCGCTGCTGCTGTGCTCGGACGACACGGAGAGGCTGCTGCTGGCGGCATCGGGAACGCCCTCCTGAGAGCGGTCTGAGCGCCTCCTCAAGCGCCTGCTGAGCCGCCCTGCTGAGCCGCCGCCTGCGGCATATGACAGGCGGGTCTGTCCGGGCCCGTGCACGGGCGGCTCGGCGGCCCGTGCGCATGCGGGAGAATGACGCCATGAGTCTGTTCCGGGACGACGGCGTCGTGCTGCGCACCCAGAAGCTCGGTGAGGCCGACCGCATCATCACGCTTCTGACCCGCGGCCACGGCCGTGTCCGCGCCGTCGCCCGAGGCGTGCGGCGGACGAAGTCCAAGTTCGGGGCGCGGCTGGAGCCGTTCTCCCATGTCGATGTGCAGTTCTTCGCGCGCGGCAGTGAGCTCATCGGCCGTGGTCTGCCGCTGTGCACCCAGAGCGAGACCATCGCTCCGTACGGTGGCGGCATCGTCACCGACTACGCCCGCTACACCGCGGGGACGGCGATGCTGGAGACCGCCGAGCGCTTCACCGACCACGAGGGCGAGCCGGCCGTCCAGCAGTATCTGCTCCTGGTCGGCGGGCTGCGTACGCTCGCCCGTGGTGAGCACGCGCCTCATCTCATCCTGGACGCCTTTCTGTTGCGCTCCCTCGCGGTCAACGGATACGCGCCGAGCTTCGACGACTGCGCCAAGTGCGGACTCCACGGGCCCAATCGTTTCTTCTCCGTGGCGGCGGGCGGGGTCATATGCGGCGACTGCCGGGTGCCCGGCAGCGTCGTACCCTCTGCTGAGGCCGTCGGACTGCTGAGCGCGCTGCTGACCGGCGACTGGGAGACGGCTGACGCGTGCGAGGCGCGACATGTCAGGGAGGGCAGCGGGCTGGTGTCCGCCTATCTGCACTGGCACCTGGAGCGCGGTCTGCGCTCGCTCAGATACGTAGAGAAGAACTGATACGTAGCACTGATACACAGCGAAGATTTGGGAGACGAGAGCGCATGGCACGACGCGGATTCCTGGGACGTTCCCGCCGCGAGTACAAGACGCCCGAGCCGCACCCTTCGGGCGCGCGGCCACCGAAGATCCCCGCCGAGCTGGTGCCGCAGCATGTGGCGTGTGTGATGGACGGGAACGGCCGCTGGGCCAAGGAGCGCGGGCTGCCGCGCACCGAGGGCCACAAGGTCGGCGAGGGCGTCGTCCTAGATGTGCTCAAGGGCTGTCTGGAGATGGGCGTCAAGAACCTCTCCCTGTACGCCTTCTCCACCGAGAACTGGAAGCGCACGCCCGACGAGGTGCGCTTCCTCATGAACTTCAACCGCGATGTCATCCGGCGCCGCCGGGACGAGATGGACGAGCTGGGCATCCGGATCCGCTGGGTCGGCCGGATGCCCAAGATGTGGAAGTCGGTCGTCCAGGAGCTCCAGGTCGCGCAGGAGCAGACCAAGGACAACGACGCCATGACGCTCTACTTCTGCGTCAATTACGGCGGGCGCGCGGAGATCGCGGACGCGGCGCAGGCGCTCGCGGCGGATGTGGCGTCGGGCAAGCTCGATCCGGCCAAGGTGAATGAGAAGACGTTCGCGAAGTATCTCTACTACCCGGACATGCCGGACGTGGATCTCTTCCTGCGGCCCAGCGGCGAGCAGCGCACATCCAACTATCTGATCTGGCAGAGCAGTTACGCGGAGATGGTCTTCCAGGACGTGCTGTGGCCGGACTTCGACCGCAGGGATCTGTGGCGGGCCTGTCTTGAATTCGCCTCCAGGGACCGGCGCTTCGGCGGTGCGATGCCCAATCCGGACCAGCCGGAGATGGAGGAGTTTCCGCAGGGCTGAGCCGTCCGGCGCTCTTTCCCCGGGTGCCGTCTCCTCGGTTGCCGGGCCGGCTTCCCGCCCGCCCGGTACCCGGCACCCGACCGGACACGCGGTGATAGCTCCGCTAGTTCCGCGCGGCCTGGCCCGCGCACTCCGCGCATTCGGCGCAGGTGCCGAAGATCTCCACCGTGTGCGCCACGCTCACATATCCGTGCTGCGCCGCAATCGTCTCGGCCCACTGCTCCACCGCGGGTCCCTCGACCTCGACGGCCTTTCCGCAGACCCGGCAGACAAGATGGTGGTGGTGGTCGCCGGTCGAGCAGCGGCGGTAGACGGACTCGCCGTCGTTCGTCCGCAGCACATCGACCTCGCCGGCGTCGGCGAGGGACTGGAGCGTGCGGTACACCGTGGTCAGTCCGACCGAGTCACCGCGGTGCTTGAGCATGTCGTGGAGCTCCTGCGCGCTGCGGAACTCGTCGACCTCGTCGAGCGCCGCCGCCACCGCGGCACGCTGGCGGGTCGATCGGCCGCGCACGGGGGCCGCACTCGATCCACCGCTGGGCGCAGTCGTCACAGGTGCCTCCTTGCCTCTGCCCGAATCCACCGGGCACTGCCCGCTTCCCTCGGGCCATTCTGCCAGTTCGTGACCGGCTCGCGGTCAGACTGTGAGATCGTCCGTGGACCGGCGGCCGGCCGAACCGTCCTGAGCGGGCGTTACGCCGGGTATGCCCGCGGTCACGGTCTGCCCTGCCGCCTCGGCACTCCGCAGCGCCCTGGCCCGCCGTCCCGCCAACGGCGTGGCGAGGACCGTCAGCACCACGAAGACGCCGATCGCCAGCAGCACGATCGTCGCGCCCGGCGGTACGTCCTGGTAGTACGAGGTGACCGTACCGGCGAGCGTCACCGCCGTACCGATCACCACCGAGAGCACGAAGGTGACCGCGAACGACCGGGTGATCTGCTGGGCCGCCGCCACCGGCACCACCATCAGCGCGCTGACCAGCAGCAGTCCCACCACCCGCATGGCGACGGTGACCGTCACCGCGGCCGTGACCGCGATCAGCAGATTCAGCGCACGTACTGGCAGTCCGGTGACCCGGGCGAACTCTTCGTCCTGGCTGACCGCGAAGAGCTGGCGCCGCAGCCCCACCGTCACCAGCACCACAAAGGCGGCGAGCAGCGAGATCGCGGTCACGTCCGACGGTGAGACCGTCGACAGAGAACCGAAGAGATACGAACTGAGATTGGCGTTCGAGCCGTTCGGCGCGAGATTGATCAGCAGGACACCGCCGGCCATCCCGCCGTAGAAGAGCATCGCCAGCGCGATATCGCCGCGGGTGCGGCCGTACGCCCTGATCAGCTCCATCGTGATGGCACCGGCCACCGAGACCAGCGTCGCGGTCCACACCGGGCTGGCGGAGAGCAGAAAGCCCAGACCGACGCCGGTCATGGCGACATGGCCGATGCCGTCGCCCATCAGCGCCTGGCGGCGCTGCACAAGATAGATACCGACGGCGGGCGCGGTGATACCGACCAGCACGGCCGCGATCAACGCGCGCTGCATGAACGCGGTCTGGAGGAATTCCATGGTCAGGTCAGCAGTCCTGTACGGAGCGGCTCGCCGGCCGCGTGGGGATGGACATGATCGTGGCCGGGCAGGGCGTGCTGGCCGAGGGCCTGTGGCGGCGGCCCGTCGTGGGTCACACAGCCGTCGCGCAGCACCACCGCGCGGTCGATCAGCGGCTCCAGCGGGCCCAGTTCATGGAGGACGAGCAGCACGGTCGTACCGGCGGCCACCTGCTCGCGCAGCGTCGCCGCGAGGATGTCCTGGCTGGCCAGATCGACGCCCGCCATCGGCTCGTCCATGATCAGCAGCTCGGGCCCGGCGGCGAGCGCCCTGGCTATCAGTACACGCTGGTGCTGGCCGCCGGAGAGCGCGTCCACGGAGTCCTTGGCGCGGTCGGCCAGCCCGACCAGCTCGATGGCCTCCTGGACGGCCGCGCGGTCGGCCTTGGAGGGCGGGCGGAACTTCGTACGGGAGAGCCGGCCGGAGGAGACGACCTCGTGGACGGTCGCGGGCACTCCGCTCGCCGCGGTGGTGCGCTGCGGTACGTAACCGACGCGCGCCCAGTCGCGGAAGCGGCGCAGCGGTGTCGAGAAGAGCGATATCTCGCCACCGGTCAGCGGGACCTGGCCGATCACGGAACGTACGGCGGTGGACTTGCCGGAACCGTTGGCGCCGAGGAGGGCGACGACCTCACCGCGGTGCACGGTGAGGTCGATACCGCGCAGCACGGTGCGGGAGCCGAGCGTGGCGGTGGCACCGCGGACGGAGACGACCGGCGCGAGCCGCTGAGCAGCGGGTCCTCCGTCCGCGGTGGCTGTGGTCCCGGCCGTCTCCGAAGCACGCCGGGGGCCGGGCATCGAGAGGCGGTCCTCGGGGCTACCGGTCCCGGCGGGACGGGTGCCCGTGCCGGTGTGCGCCGTCGCGGCCTCAGGCGCTTGCGCGGTCTCCGGCGCTCGTGCCTCTCGGGCCTGTTTGCCGCTCTCCGTGGTCGCCATGTGCCGTGCCTCCGTTGCTGCCGTCGGCCGGTTCATTTCGCGCCGAGTGCCTTTTGCAGCGCGGCGAGGTTGGCCTGCATGACCTCGATGTAGTCATCGCCCTTGGACCGGTCCGTAATTCCTTCCAGCGGGTCCAGGACGTCCGTCTTCAGTCCCGAGTCCGCCGCGATGGTCTTGGCGGTCCTGTCGCTGGCGAGCGTCTCGAAGAATACGGTGCTGACCTTGTCCTGCTTCGCGATGGTCTCCAGTTCCTTGATCCGGGCCGGACTGGGCTCGGCCTCCGGATCGATACCGGCGATCGCCTCCTGCTCCAGGCCGTAGCGCTCCGCGAGATAACCGAAGGCGGCGTGGGTGGTGATGAAGGTCTTGGTGGAGGTGTCCGTGAGGCCCTGCTTGAACGCGGTGTCCAGCGCGCCGAGCTTGCCGACCAGCGCGTCCGTGTTCTTCCGGTACGCGTCCGCGTTGTCCGGGTCGGCCTTCTCCAGGGCGGCGCCGACGCCCTGGGCGACCTCGGCGTACTTCACCGGGTCGAGCCAGATGTGCGGATCGTTGCCGTCCGGAGTGCCCTCCTCGGCCGCGTGCTCGTCGGCGCTGTGCTCGTCGCCGCCGTGGACATGCCCGACCTCGGTGCCGTGCTTCTCCAGCGCGGTCAGGGAGGCCGCGTCGACGATCTGTCCCACTCCGGACTGGTCGATGGCCTTGTCCACGGCGGGCTGGATACCCTTGAGATAGAGAATGACGTCCGATTCGCCGAGCTCGGCGGTCTGCCGGGGCTTCAGCTCAAGATCGTGCGGCTCGACGCCCGGCTTGGTGAGGGTGGTGACCGAGACATGATCACCGCCGATCTGCTGGGCCAGGAATTCCATCGGGTAGAACGACGCCGTGACCGCGAGCTTGTCACCGCTCTTCTGGTCGGCGGCGTCGGAGGAGGAGCAGGCGGACAGCGCCACCAGACCGAGCGTGACAGCTCCGGCGAGGGTGGCGGTGGGTATCAGGCGTCGTGCGTTCATGACAGTCATTTTCAACAAAACTGGAAACGATTGTCAACAAGCGGCGGGTATGTCTCTTCCCGCGCACCGATTTGATCGAAGGGGTGCGCCCGCCGCTAATCTGAAGCATTCGCGTTCGTCGTCGTCGTAATGAAGAGAGCACCGTGGCCGCCGACAAGATCGACACCATCGTCAACCTGAGCAAGCGCCGTGGCTTCGTCTACCCGTCCAGTGAGATCTACGGTGGGCAGAAAGCCGCCTGGGACTACGGGCCGCTCGGAGTCGAGCTGAAGGAGAACATCAAGCGCCAGTGGTGGCGCTACATGGTCACCTCGCGCGAGGACGTTGTCGGTATCGACTCATCGGTGATCCTGGCCACGGAGGTCTGGGAGGCGTCCGGTCACGTCGCGACCTTCACCGATCCGCTCACCGAGTGCACCTCCTGCCACAAGCGGTTCCGTGCGGACCATCTTGAAGAGGCGTACGAGGAGAAGCACGGCAAGGCCCCCGCGAATGGCCTCGCCGACCTCAACTGCCCCAACTGTGGCAACAAGGGCACCTTCACCGAGCCTAAGCAGTTCTCCGGTCTGCTCTCCACCCACCTCGGCCCCACGCAGGACACCGGCTCGGTCGCCTACCTCCGGCCCGAGACCGCGCAGGGCATTTTCACCAACTTCGCCCAGGTCCAGCAGACTTCGCGCAAGAAGCCGCCGTTCGGTATCGCGCAGATGGGCAAGTCCTTCCGGAACGAGATCACTCCGGGCAACTTCATCTTCCGCACGCGTGAGTTCGAGCAGATGGAGATGGAGTTCTTCGTCAAGCCGGGCGAGGACGAGCAGTGGCAGGAGTACTGGATGGAGCAGCGCTGGAACTGGTACCGCGACCTTGGTCTCCGTGAGGAGAACATGCGCTGGTTCGAGCACCCGAAGGAGAAGCTCTCCCACTACTCCAAGCGCACCGCCGACATCGAGTACCGCTTCTCGTTCGGCGGCAGCGAGTGGGGCGAGCTGGAGGGCGTCGCCAACCGCACCGACTACGACCTCAACGCGCACTCCAAGGCGTCCGGTCACGACCTGGTGTACTTCGACCAGGAGGCCGGCGAGCGCTGGACTCCGTATGTGATCGAGCCGGCCGCCGGTGTCGGCCGCGCGATGCTCGCCTTCCTCCTCGACGCGTACAACGAGGACGAGGCGCCCAACGCCAAGGGCGTGCTGGAGAAGCGCACCGTGATGCGGCTCGACCCGCGCCTCGCGCCGGTCAAGGTGGCCGTGCTGCCGCTCTCCCGCAACGCGCAGCTCTCGCCGAAGGCCAAGGGCCTCGCCGAGGACCTGCGGCGCAACTGGAACATCGAGTTCGACGACGCGGGCGCCATCGGCCGTCGCTACCGCCGGCAGGACGAGATCGGTACGCCGTTCTGTGTGACCGTCGACTTCGACACCCTCGACGACAACGCGGTGACCGTGCGCGAGCGCGACACGATGAAGCAGGAGCGTGTCTCGCTGGACCAGATCCAGAGCTATCTCGGTGGCCGGCTGATGGGCTGCTGACCGACCGCTGATCGCGGCCGGTGACCGCCCGACGGTCACGGTCGTGGCTCGAAGCCCCCGGTTCCACCACGGAACCGGGGGCTTCGTTGCACACTGGGCCCACGCGTCAACAGGAGGCACGGATGCCGTCCACGACCACCAGCAAGGTCAGCAGATGGGATCAGCACGGACGTGAACATGTCGTACGCGTCCAGAAGGCGGGTGTACAGCGGTCGTTGATCTGTGACACCTGCGGCTGGCACAAGAACGCGCAGTTCCTGCCGTGGCTGAAGGCACAGGAACATCTCACCGAGGCCCACCAGGCGACGGTGGACCCGGCCGGCGGCTGACGAGCGGGAGCCGCGGCTCCAAGGCGGCCTGCGGCGGCGTGGATACGCTCGTCGCGCGCCGCCCCGCTCAGGGCCGCAGACCGCGCAGCACCAGATCGCAGACGGCGCTGAACTCGTCGTCGATCGTGGGCTTCCGCCACTCCGGCGCATACGCGGGATCGTGGAAGCGGGCCGTGGCGGCGAAGACCGCGCCCGCCGTCGTGGCCGGGTCCGCCGCGACGAACTCGCCCGCCCGTACGCCCTCTTCGACGATCCGAGTGAGCTGGCGCGTCAGCTCGGTGAGATGCGCGTCGACCACACCACTGCTCTCGTCGATGAGCCCCGAGAAGGTCGCGAACAGCTCGGGATCGTCGCCCGCCTTGTGGCGCTTGGTGTCGAAGAGCGTCAGCAGCCAGTCCCGCAGCTTCTCCGGTCCGGGCTCGGGCACCCGCTCCACGTCCGGACCGGCCTGCGCCTCGGCCTTCGGACCGGCCTGCGCCTCCGTCCCCGGCCCGGCTCCAGGCCCAGCGCCCGGCTTCCGCGCTCCCTCCGTGATCCGCGCCAGCGCCACTTCCGTACGGCTCAGCCAGCGCGCGGTGACCGCCTCGCGCAGCGCCGCCTTCGTACGGAAGTGCCGGTAGACACTGCCATGGCTGACGCCGAGCACCCGGGCCACATCGAGGACCGTGGCCTTCGCCGGCCCGTAACGGCGCAGCACCTCCTCGGTGGCTTCGAGGATCCGCTCGGCGGTCAGGCTCTCGGTGGCCATGGATGTCCGACCTTTCGTGGCCCGTACGGCGGGAGGCTCATACGGCGGGACGCGACAGATGACATTACCTGTCAGGTCCGACAACCCGACGGGTGAGCCGTCGCGGTCGGCACCGGCTGTGGGGGGTCATCGCTCGCTGTCGAGGTGTGCCATCTGGGCGGTCGGATAGCGGTCGCCCGCGGCGGCGTCGGCCGGCACCGCGCGCTCGATGGCGGCGAGATCCTCCGCGTCCAGCGTGAGCCCGACGGCGCCCAGGGCCTCGGTCAGCCGGTCCCGGCTGCGCGCGCCGACGAGCGGCACGATGTCCTCGCCACGGGAGAGCACCCAGGCGATGGCGATCTGGGCGACGGTGACGCCCTTCTGCTCGGCGATCTTCCGCAGGGACTCCACCAGCCCGAGGTTGTGTTCGAGATTGTCACCCTGGAAGCGCGGGCTCACCGCACGGAAGTCGGTCGGGCCCAGCGCCCGGTCGCGGGTGAAGTGGCCGCTGATCAGCCCGCGCGAGAGCACGCCGTACGCCGTCACACCGATGCCCAGCTCACGGACGGTGGGCAGGATCTCTGCCTCGATACCGCGTGAGATCAGTGAATACTCGATCTGGAGATCGCAGATCGGGGCCGTGGAGGCCGCGCGGCGGATGGTTCCGCTGCCGGCCTCGGAGAGACCGATATGGCGGACATGACCCGCCTGCACCAGCTCGGCGATGGCGCCGACGGTCTCCTCGATCGGGACGTCGGGATCGATCCTGGCGATCCGGTAGATGTCGATGTGATCGGTGCCGAGGCGCCGCAGGGAGTACGCGGCGAAGTTCTTCACGGCCGCCGGACGGCCGTCATAGCCGCTCCAGCCGCCGTCCGGATCGCGAAGGGCGCCGAACTTGACGCTGATCAGGGCCCGTTCACGCGCGGCGGCCGGAGCGGTGCTCAGTGCCTCGTTGATCAACAGCTCGTTGTGGCCCATTCCGTAGAAGTCGCCCGTGTCGAGCAGTGTGATGCCCGCGTCCAGGGCCGCGTGGATGGTGGCGATCGACTCGGCGCGGTCGCCTTCGCCGTACATCCCGGACATGCCCATGCAGCCGAGGCCGATGGCGGCGGTCAGCGGGCCGGTGGTGCCGAGGCGGCGGGCGGGAAGGGCGGGACTGGCGTGATTGGCGGCCATGGCGTGTTCCTCCATGTGGATCGCGGTGGATCGGAGTGGGCCGGGAGTGACACCGACAACCATGACATGGCGGATGACAGATTTCAATTTCTGTCAGCCGCTATGGCTGATGCTCGCCAAAATTGCGTTACGTCCGGGTCCCGGCCGGTGGTAGCGTCACTGGCATGTTCTTCCAGATCTACGAGTGAGAGCGCGGCGGTCACGGCCCGCCCCCCACCGACGAATCCGCAGATCACTTCTCATCACTTCGGGAGAACCCCGTGGCAAAGAGCCGCAACAACCTTCTCGGCGTGGGCGGACAGCGCAAGAAGCTGTCCCGCGCCGATCAGCAGGGCAACGGCCCCGCGCGTAACGCCGACCGCAAGGCCGCCGCCGACCAGAAGGCGGAGCTGCTGCGCAAGATGCGCGAGCGTGCCGCCGGACAGGGCGAGGGCGAGGGCGCAGAGGACACCGCGCCGGCGCCGGAGACGGCCGAAGGATCCACCGCGCAGGGATCCACCGCGCAGGACTGACGCACGGCACTGATACAGAGATGGGCGACGGGCCCGGACCACCTCGGTCCGGGCCCGTCGGCGTGCTCGGCGTGCCCGGCGTGCGCGATGCACCGATCGGCCCCTACGGCACGTTCCCTGTGCCGGCGTCAGCCCACCGAGCGCGGCAGCCGCAGACTGAGCAGTCCCGTCAGGACGACCAGTCCGAGCTGTGTCAGCAGAGTGATCACCAGAGCGTCCCGCATCCCCATCGCGGCGGTCAGCGAGAGGAAGAGCGAGCCCAGCGTCGCCACACCGAGCGCCAGCGCGGACTGCTGGCCGGTGACCATCACTCCGCTGCCCACTCCGGCCCGCTCCGACGGGATGTCGGAGAGCACGATCCGGATGATGACCGGCAGTTGGAAGCCCTGGCCGAGACCGGCCAGCGCGACGCCGGGCAGCAGTTCCGTTACGCCGACCGAGGGCCAGCGGCTCCAGAGGGTAAGCACCAGCAGGGCGACACCGACCGTCTGGGACACCGCGCCCGCCGTCACCACCAGGCTGCCGTAGCGTCGTACCAGCCGCGGTCCGGCCAGCGAGGCGGCGAAGAACGCCACCGCCATCGGCACCAGCGCGATGCCCGCCGTGACCGCTCCCATGCCGAGGCCCTGCTGAAGCGCGATCGCGATCACGAACATGAAGCCGCCGAAGCCGATCGAGAAAGGCAGCAGCAGTGTCAGTCCACGGCGGAGCGTGACCAGTGCGAGCAGACTCGGCGGTACGAGCGGCGTCCTGCCCTGCCGGTCGGCCCGGCGCTCCACGCGGACAAAGGCGTACGCGGCGACCGGGAACGCGGCGAGCGAGATCCATGTCCAGACCGGCCAGCCGGCCGCCCTGCCCTCCGTGAGCGGCGCCAGCAGCGTCACCAGCGAGACGGCCAGCAGAATCGTTCCCGGCGTGTCGATGGGCGCGGGCCGCTGCGAGCGGGTCTCCGGCACGGAACGGAACGCCAGGACCAGACCGAGCAGCGCGACCGGCACATTCACCAGGAAGATCGCGCGCCAGCCGCTGCCGGCGATATTCGCGGAGACCAGTACGCCGCCGAGGATCTGGCCCGCCACCATCGCGAGGCCGGCGGTGGCGCCGTACAGACTGACCGCCTTGGCGCGGCGCTGTCCGCTGGTCGAGGCATGGATCGTGGCCAGCACCTGCGGCAGCATCAGCGCGGCGGCGGCGCCCTGGGCGACCCGGGCGCCGACCAGCGTCCAGGCGTTGGGCGCGATACCGCAGATGAGCGAGGTGAGGCCGAAGGCGGCCATACCGGCGAGGAAGAGCCTGCGCCGGCCGAACATGTCGCCGAGCCGGCCGCCGAGCACGAGCAGCACGGCGTACGCGAGCCCGTATCCGGCCACCACCAGTTCGAGAAGGGCGGGACCGGCGGCCAGATCGTGGTCGATGGTCGGCAGGGCGACATTGACGATGAAGAAGTCGATCAGTGGAAGTGACGCACCGAGCAGCACGGTGAAGAGACCGAGCGTGCCCAGCACCGAACCATGGTCATGGACGACAGGAGATCCGCCCGAGGCCCCGTCCGGAGCGGCCACGCCGGTGGACGGGACCGCAACCGGGGCCGTTGCCGCGTTCGGGGTGTTTTTCGCGGAAGCTGTACTCACGGCTACCACAATCGCGCGACACTCACCCTGGTACCAGAGTGTCTTTATCCTGGTACATGAACTACCCGGCACGGGCCGAGAGGTCCGCCGAGGTCCGCGGAGATGCTCAGGGCGACACGGAACCGGACATTCCGTACACTGATGATCACAGCCAGTGACATGGATGGGCGTCGATGAGCGGCTTGGGAGTGCGGCATGAAAGCAAGCAAGGGTGACCGCCTGGTGATGCACGGCAGGGTGGTCGGCAAGCACGACCGTGTCGTGGAGATCGTGGAGGTGCTGGGGCCGAACGGGACGCCGCCCTTCAAGGTGCGCGGTGAGGACGGCCATGAGTCGATTGTCTCGCCGGGCCCCGACTCGGCGGTGGAGTCGCGCGGAAAGCGCAAGTGAAGCGACGTACGCGAGTGAAGCAACGCCATTGAGGCAAGGAGCACATGCGGTGCGTGCCTTCCGCGCGCACCGCTCGTCATGCGCTCGGCTCATGTGCTCGACTCTTGCGCTCAGCCTGGTACCTACGGGGCTCATCCTGGTACTCACACCACCTGGCAATGGTCTGGGACATACGGCACGCTGGGAGGATGACCACGGCTGTACAGGAAACGGACATCCGCCGCCATGAGCTGGCCGCCTTTCTGCGCAGCCGCCGCGAGCGCATCATGCCCGAGCAGGTGGGCCTCGCCCGCGGCAGCCGGCGCCGTACGCCCGGACTGCGGCGGGAGGAGGTCGCCCAGCTCTCCGCTGTCGGTGTCACCTGGTACACCTGGCTGGAGCAGGCCCGTCCCATCCAGGTCTCCGTGCAGGTGCTCGAAGCGCTTGCCCGCGCGCTGCTGCTCGACCGCAGCGAGCGCGCGCATCTCTTCGCGCTCGCCGGCGCCGTCGATCCCGCTCCCGGGACGCCCTGCCCGACCGTCACGCCCGCGCTGCGGCGGATGCTGGAGCGCCTTGAGCCCTATCCGGCGTGCGTGCAGAACGGGCGGTACGACATCCTCGCGTACAACCGCACCTATGGGCATCTGATGTGCGATCTGGACGCGCTGGCGCCCGAGGACCGCAATTGCATGTGGCCGGCCTTCACCAATGAGGAATGGCGCGCCGCGCTCGGCAATCGCGACGAGACGATCCGGGTGATGGCGGCCAAGTTCCGGGCCGCCATGGCCGAGCATCTCGCGGAGCCCGCGTGGAAGACGCTGCTCGGACGGCTGCGCTCCGCCTCCTCGGAGTTCCGGGAGATCTGGGAGCGGCACGAAGTGGTCGCCGTCGGCGACAAGACCAAGCGGTTCGTCAACGCCCGGGTGGGACAGCTCAATCTGGAGCACACCAACCTCTGGCTCGGACCGTCCTCAGGGCCCCGGCTGGTCAGCTATGTCCCGGTGGACGACGAGTCCAGGGCCCGGCTCGAACGGCTTCACGACTTGATGCCCGCGGCGGTCTGAGCACCGGCCGGCTCCAGCCGTTCCGCCGTGTGCCGCGCTGTTCTACGGGCCCACGCGCCGCTGGTCAGCGCGCCGATGAGCAGGACGCACAGACCGCAGGCGGTGATGATCCACCAGGCCGGCCGGCTCGCGTCCGTAAAGCTCGCCGCGTAGGTCGCGGAGGAGGCGGCGCCGGCCACTCCGCCCGCCAGCACCGCGCCGATCACCGCGACACCGAGCGTCCCGCCGATCTGACGGCTGGTGGAGGCGACCGCGGCGGCGACGCCCGCCTGGGAGCGCGGCATCCCGGAGACGGCGGTATTGGTGATCGGCGCGTTCACCATGCCGAAGCCCAGACCGAACAGGACATAGCCGGTGAACAGCAGCGCGTTTGTCGCCTCCGCGTCGCTCGTGGCGAACAGGAGTCCGCTCGCCGTCATCGCGGTCCCGGCGACCAGCAACGAGAGCCGAGGGCCGCGGCTGCCGACGAGCCGGCCCGACAGCGGCGCGCAGAGGAAGGTCAAGGTCGCCATCGGCAGCATGTAGAGCCCGGCGTGCAGCGCGGACAGTCCTCGTACGTTCTGGAGATAGAGCGTGTTGAGGAAGAGGAAGCCGCTGAGCGCGGCGAAGGCGCAGACGGCGATCACGGTCGCTCCGCTGAAGGGCGCGCTGCGGAAGAAGCGCAGATCGATCAGCGGCTCCGCGCGCCTCGGCTCGTACAGCGTCAGACCGATCAGGGAGAGGGCCGAGACGGCGGCGAACGACAGGATCAGCGGCGAGGTCAGCCCGGCCACGGGCGCCTCGATGATCGCGTAGGTCAGGGCGCCGAGTACGCCGATGACCAGAAGCTGGCCCACGGGATCGGGACGGCGCGGCTTCGGAGCACGGGACTCCGGGACATAGCGCCAGGTCAGCAGGAGCGCGGCGAGACCGATCGGGAGATTGATCCAGAAGATCGACCGCCAGCCGACCGAGTCCACCAGCAGCCCGCCGACCAGCGGTCCCGCCGCCATGGAGACACCGACGACGGCGCCCCAGGCACCGATGGCGCGGGCGCGCTCGCGTGGTTCGGTGAAGGTGTTGGTGATGATCGACATCGCGACCGGATTGAGCATCGAGCCGCCGACGGCCTGCACCATACGGAAGGCGACCAGCGATTCGAGGTTCGGCGCGAGGGAGCAGAGCAGCGAGCCGAGCGTGAAGAGGACGAGCCCGATCTTGAAGACGCGGCGGCGGCCTATTCGGTCGGCCGTGGAGCCCGAGAGCATCAGGAGCGAGGCGAGAACGAGCGTGTACGCGTCGATCGTCCACTGGAGCCCGGAGACGGAGGCGTGCAGCTCACGCTGGATGGAGGGCAGGGCGACATTGAGGACGGTGTTGTCCAGGCTGACGAGCAGCAGACTCATACAGCAGATGGCGAGGACAAGGAGGCGCCGCCGGTGGCTCAGCTCGGGCATACGTCGATAGTACGGCTAACTAATGACCTCAGTCATACGCGGCGCGTCATGCGGGACAATGGCCGGATGACCGCTTCACTCGCCGCGCTCGCCGCCTCTCCTCTCGCCATCGGGCCGCACACCGTGTGTCCGCCGGTGGTGCTCGCGCCCATGGCCGGGATCACGAACGCGCCGTTCCGGACGCTGTGCCGTGAATTCAGCGGCGGCAAAGGGCTGTTCGTGAGCGAGATGATCACCACACGGGCGCTGGTCGAGCGCAACGAGAAGACCATGCAGCTCATCCGCTTCGACGCGACCGAGACTCCGCGCTCGATCCAGCTCTACGGAGTGGATCCGGTGACCGTCGGCAAAGCGGTCCGGATGATCGTGGACGAGGATCTGGCCGATCACGTCGATCTCAACTTCGGCTGCCCGGTGCCCAAGGTGACACGGAAGGGCGGCGGTTCGGCCCTTCCGTACAAGCGCCCGCTGCTGCGCGCGATTCTGCATGAGGCGGTGTCCAACGCCGGAGAGCTGCCCGTGACGATGAAGATGCGCAAGGGCATCGACGACGATCACCTCACTTATCTGGACGCCGGGCGGATCGCGGTCGAGGAGGGCGTCACGGCGATCGCGCTGCACGGCAGGACGGCCGCGCAGCACTACGGCGGTACGGC
The DNA here is from genome assembly GCF_900091995.1 of Streptomyces sp. MnatMP-M17. Classification (GTDB taxonomy): domain Bacteria; phylum Actinomycetota; class Actinomycetes; order Streptomycetales; family Streptomycetaceae; genus Streptomyces. Next base: position 2,926 of record NZ_FMDK01000366.1, on the reverse strand, counting down.
GGACTGGGACGCGATCGCGCGGCTCAAGGAGCATGTCCCGGAGATCCCGGTGCTCGGCAACGGCGACATCTGGTCGGCGCGGGACGCGCTGCGGATGATGCGCGAGACCGGCTGCGACGGAGTCGTCGTAGGGCGCGGCTGTCTGGGCCGGCCCTGGCTCTTCGGCGATCTGGTCGCGGCCTTCGAGGGTACGGATCCCGAGGCCGGAGGCCATGAGGCCATCTTGGCGCGCCCGGCGCTGCGGGAGGTCGCGGCGGTCATGCGGCGCCATGCGGAGCTGCTGGGGGAGTGGCTCGGGGACGAGGCGCGTGGCGTGATCGACTTCCGTAAGCACGTGGCCTGGTATCTGAAGGGCTTCTCGGTCGGCTCGCAGCTCCGCAGGGAACTGGCGGTCACCTCGTCCCTGGCCGAGCTGGACGCGCTGCTGTCGGGGCTCGATCTCGACCAGCCGTGGCCCGACGGCGCGGACGGGCCGCGCGGCCGTACGTCCGGCAACAACCGGGTCGTCCTGCCGGACGGCTGGCTGAAGGACCCGTACGACTGCGCGGGCGTCGGCGCGGAGGCCGAGCTGGACACCTCGGGCGGCTGAGGTCTCCGTAGGCGCCCGTGACTATGCCGCCGGGCGCGGCGGCTGCGGAGTGACGTCCGGGCCCGCTTGGCGCTCCAGCGGCGCCGCCGCCGCGGAGTTGCTCACACTGAAGGCAACACTGCCCGCGCGGTAGCGGTCGTCCGTCCACTCGATCGGCCGGCCCGCGGCCGTGTATGTGAGATGGCGCTGGCGCAGCAGCGGGCTGCCCCGGCGGACCCGCAGCAGCCGCGCGTCCTCGCTGCCCGCCGCGACGGCGTCGATCAGATGCTCGCCGTAGTGGGCGACGATGTCCGCGTTCTCCGCGATGCTGTTCATGATCGACACGACATCCTCGGGCAGCGCGCGCACGACCGGCGCCACCCAGTCCGTGTACGCGGTCCGTTCGACCATCACGGGCTCGCCGTCGAGCCGGCGCAGCCGTACGACGTACAGCACCTCGCTGCCCGGCGCGACTCCGAGGCGCGCGGTCTCCTCGGTGGTGGCGGGCCGTGCCGTACGGCTGAGAATGCGGCTGGAGACCTCGGAGCCCATCGCCTGCGCCCACTGCGCGAAGCTGTTGAGCTGCTGGAAGCTGTGCCGGCGCTCCTGGCGCAGTACGACACGCCGCGCTCCCTGCCGGGAGCCGATCAGCCCGTCCGAGGCGAGCAGCCCCACCGCCTGCCGTACCGTGCCGCGCGAGACCGACCAGCGGGCCGCGAGATCGCTCTCCGAGGGCAGCCGGGCGCCGACCGGATACTCGCCGCCCAGGATCGACTGCCGCAGCGCCTCCGCGATCTCCAGATACCGCGAACTGCCCACGCCTGCCCCCATCGATGACACGGATGACACAACTGTTGAATAACGAACTGTGCACAGGTGCGCCTACCTGCCGCGGACCTGGCTCTCACTCTAACCGCACGTCCTATCAGGTGTCCGGACCCCGGGATGCCCTGTTGAGCGTCAATTCTTCCTGAAATACTCCCTGAAAAGCTGTGCCGACCAGCTAGTTGTAAGGATTGGTCTTCCTCGGGCCGTGCTGTCGCCGCCATCATTCGTTCACTCCGGAGTCATCTGGACCGGGCGAACTGATGCCAGCTTGTATGAACAAGTGACACCCTCTCTTCGCTCCGGGAGACACCGCGTGACCCGAATCCGCGTCCGCGCCAACGGCCGGCTGGCAGCCGCCCTGGCGCTCAGCACCGCCGCGCTCACCGTGCTCACCGCCTGTGGTGCGGCACCCGAGGAATCCGCCAAGACCGCCGACTCCGCCGCCGCCACCTCCGCCGCCGACTTCGGCGGACTGAAGGACCTGGTCGCCGCAGCCGAGAAGGAGGGCGAGCTGAACGCGATCGCCCTTCCGCCGGACTGGGCGAACTACGGCGAGGTCATCAAGGCGTTCGAGGCCAAGTACAAGATCAAGGTCAACAGCGAGAACCCGGACGGTTCCAGCTCCGACGAGATCGCCGCCGTCAAGTCCCGCAAGGGCCAGGACCGCGCTCCCGACGTGCTCGACCTCGGTATCGCCTTCGCCCGCAGCGGTGCGGCCGAGAACCTCTTCGCGCCGTACAAGGTCGAGGCCTGGGACAAGATCCCCGACGCCCAGAAGGAGAAGGACGGCCGCTGGTTCAACGACTACGGCGGCTATGTCTCCATCGGCTGCGACGCCTCCCGTATCAAGACCTGCCCGGAGACCTTCGCCGATCTCCTCAAGCCCGAGTACAAGGGCAAGGTGGCGCTCAACGGCAATCCCACCAAGTCCGGTTCGGCCTTCGGCGGTGTCTATGCGGCGGCCCTCGCCAACAAGGGCTCCTTCGGCGACATCCAGCCCGGTATCGACTTCTTCGGCAAGCTGAAGAAGAACGGCAACTTCATTCCCGTCGAGTCCACCCCGGCCACGGTCGAGAAGGGCGAGACGCCCATCTCCATCGACTGGGACTACCTCAACGCCAGTTACGCCGACCAGTTCAAGGGCAAGGGCGTGGACTGGAAGGTCGCCATCCCGAGCGACGGCGTCTACGCGCAGTACTACTCGCAGGCCATCAACAAGGACGCGCCGCACCCGGCCGCCGCCCGGCTGTGGATGGAGTTCCTCTACAGCGCCGAGGGCCAGAACCTCTGGCTGAAGGGCTACGCCCGTCCCGTGCTGCTGCCCGCCATGACCACGGACGGCACGGCCGACAAGACCTTCGTCGCCAAGCTCCCGCAGGTCGAGGGAACACCGACCTTCCCCGAGTCCGCCGAGCTGGACAAGGCCAACGCCACCCTCGCCGAGAACTGGGACAAGGCCGTCTCCTGATGACTGCCCCCACCCCGACCGTCTCCACCCCGCCCGTGGCGGGCGCCGCCGACGGCAGTCGC
>NZ_FMDK01000857.1 GCF_900091995.1 Streptomyces sp. MnatMP-M17 | reverse complement strand
CTGGCTGCGGCTGCTGACGGGAGGAGACGGCGCCGGGGAAGCCGTAGCGCCGCCCGCCGGTCTGGGCGACGGTGAGCCGCCCGTCTCCGGATGGGACGCGGTCATACGGGCCCGCGCTCCCGGGCGCCCTCGTGCGAAGGCCTATGTGGAGGCGTACTTCACCGAGCGGGAGGCGATCGTCGGCGACCGCTGCGGTGGTACGGATCCGGGAATGCTCTGCGGCTTCGGCCGCCACGCGGGACGGACCGTCGCGTATGCCGCGCAGTGCGGCACGCCGACCCGCCCGGCCGGTTACCGGACCGCGGCCCGGCTGATCCGGCTCGCCGACCGGCTGGGCGTCCCCGTACTGACGCTGGTGGACACACCGGGCGCGGCCAATGACGCCGAGGCGGAGCGCATGGGAGCGGGCGGCGCCATCGCGGATCTCTTCGCGGCCATGGCCACCGCCCGGGTGCCGCTGACCACCCTGCTGATCGGCGAGGGCGGCTCGGGTGGCGCGCTGGCGCTGTCGGCGCCGGACAACACCTGGGCCACGCCCGACAGTTACTTCTCCGTCATCGCACCCGAACTGGCCACGGCGATCCTCAAACGTCCCCCGGGCGAGACACGCGCGACGGCCGGCCAACTCCGTTTGCGGCCAACAGATCTGGTGTCGCTCGGCGTTGTACGCGGGATCGTGCCGGTGGAGTAGCCCCAGACCCGGTGCCCAGCCCCGGTGCCCGGTCCCGGTGTCCTGCCCGGAAGGACGGGACACCGGGCTCATGCCGGCGGGACACCGGGTGCGGCAGCGTGAGTCGCGCACGGGGATCCGGCCCAGGACCGAGTGAGCTGAAGGGCACCGGCCGGAGACCGATGGGTGCGCTGCTGGGATTCTCATAGGCCTCTCACCAGTCGTTCAGACAATATGCTTAGGCTAAGAACCGTGACATACACAACTCCGCCGGGCTGGTATCCGGATCCTGGGCACTCGGGCGATGGCCCCCAGCAGGAACGCTGGTGGGACGGGTCCGCCTGGACCGACGAACTCCGCGCCACCTCCACCGCGGAGTGGGCGCCGCCGACCGCGCCTCCGTATCCCGGGTCGCCTCCCTATCCCGTATCACCGCCGCCCGGACGGATGAGCCGCGGCCGTCGTATCGCCGTCGGTGTCACCGCCGTGGTCGTGGCGATGGCCATCGCGGGAGGCTTCTATCTGCTCGGCCGCGACGGAGACGACAGCGCGTCGGCGCGCGCCGGCGACGTCCCTTCCGCAGCTCCCTCACTGCCCGGACAGCGGCCCCCGAACCCCGATGGGCCGGGCGGGCCGGGCGGCGGCGAGAGCGATGCGCCCGGGATGCCGCAGACCGAGGACGGTTACGCCACCGACGCGGCCAGCGGGATCAGCATCCCGGTCCTGGACGGCTGGACCGGCGAGTCCGGAGTGGTCGGCGCCGGAGTGACCACCGGGAAGTACTCCTGTCCCGGGGACACGTCCCAGAGCTGTGTCCGAGGCGGAGTGTTCTCCGCGCCCGCGGCGGCGATGAAGATCGAGGCCACCACGGCCAAGGCGGCGGCGGAGAAGGACATCCAGGCCAATGCCGAGGAGTCCTACGGCGGCGAGATCTACGGAAAGATCTCCTCCCACGAGGAGCTGAAGTCCGAGGCGGTCACCGTCGCCGGGCAGAAGGGCTATCTGGTGCGGTGGAAGGTCGTCACGAGCAAGGGTGACGACGGCTATGTGCAGTCGCTCGCCTTCACCTCGCCCTCCGCCTCCGGGCTGATGGTCGTCGTGCGCTCGGGCTTCGACATCAATGACAAGGCGCCCAAGCTGTCGGTGATGGACGAGATCACTCAGGGCATCAAGGCCGCGGCGGGTGCGGGAAGCGGCAGCGGGCAGGGAGTCTGACCGTCTGAGACGCAGAGCCGTCCGATCGTCCGACCGAGACCGGTGGTCGGTGGTCGGTGGCGGCGGACTTGGGCCGGCGGTGGCCGGTCCAGTCGCTTCGGCGTGATGTTCCAGCTTTCGTGTGGTGTTCCAGGGCGGGCCGCCGTGTGCGGCCCGCCCTCTGGTGTGCGGTGACGCGGTACGGCGGTCCGGAGCGGCGTCCGTCCAGGCCCGTCGGCCGTGCACTCCCTTCATGGGGTGTACACGTGCGGTGAGGGAGTGTCTGTGACAGGCCCCTTACGCGCTGTGCTCGGCCGCCGCGGGTGTGCTGAGCGCAGGTCCGGGCCCGGTGTCCCCGCCGGAAGCCGCCTATCTGCTGGGATACATGCGCGACCGTGGGACCGGCACGGTGGTGCTGGAGGCCACCTCCATGGGCCTGTTGACGCACCGCGTGGACCACGCCTTCGCCGATGTCGGTGTCTTCACCAATCTGACGCAGGATCACCTGGACGACCACGGCACGATGGAGAACTACCGGGACGCCGAACTCCGGCTGTTCCAAGGGCTTTGCCGACGTGCCGTGGTCAACGCCGATGATCCGGCGGGCGCCGGGATCGCTGCGCTGATGCCCGGGGCCGTGACCACATACGCCCTGGACGCCGAGGCGGACTACCGGGCGACCGATCTCACCATGGACGCGTTCGGCACGCGGTTCACCCTCCAGGCGGCGGGTCAGTCGGCGTTCGCTTCGCTGTCCGGCGCACCGTCCGGTTCGCTTCCGAGGACGTACAGCTCGGGCAGATTGACCACGATCGCCTCCTGTGTGCTGCGGGCGATCACCACCACGGCCTCCTCGTCGGCGCTGGGATTCTCCTCGCGGTGCGGGACGTACGGCGGTACGAAGATGTAGTCGCCCGGCGAGGTACGGATCCGGATCTCCTCGGGCGTACCGCCGGAGTTGTCGAGGAACACGAACTCCGGGTGTCCCTTGATCACATGGATGGCCGTCTCGGAGGCGCCGTGATGGTGGTTGGAGGACGCGGTGTCGGGCGCGACATGCGTCTGGCCCATCCAGATCCGCTCGGAGCCGACGCTGCTTCCGCTGATCGCCGCGAAGCGCCGCATCCCGCCGGTCTGGGCGGTGTCGCCGTCGAGCGCGTCGGCCCGGATGTGGTGCAGCCGGGCCCGCGGCGGCAGCGTGCTCCCCGCCGTGCCGTGCTCGTGGTCCTGGTCATGGTCGTGGTCCGGCAGATCGGGATGGAACGCGTCGTGTCCGGTGGGCGGGATGTGCGAGGTCATGGAGATCCTGCTCGTCGGGGCTGCGGACGGCGAGGTCCTGGCCGGGGTCCGGCGAGCTCTCGGCCGAGGTCTCGGCGCCGACGGTAGAGAGCGCGGAGAATGGATGTCAAGATGTGTCCATTACCGCCGAGCTGGCTGTTCCCGGTTCTCGGACGGTTCGTCAGGTACGAAGACCCGCGGGGAGACGGTGCAGATGCAGATATCGGCGAAGGCGGACTACGCGGTGCGGGCGCTCGTCGAACTCGCCGCCGACAGCGCACGGCCGCTGACCTGTGAGGGCATCGCATCCGCCCAGGACATCCCGTTCCGGTTTCTCAAATCGGTCTTCCGGGATCTGCGGCAGGCCGGTCTGGTCCGCAGCCAGCGCGGCTGTGAGGGCGGCTACTGGATAGGCCGCGATCCGGCAGCGATCAGTGTGGCCGAGGTGATGACCGCGGTCGACGGGGAGTTTCTCACACTGCGCGGCGCCCGGCCCGACAGCCTCGTCTACCCCGGCGCCGCGCGGCGGCTGCCGGATCTGTGGCGCGCGGTCGAGGCCGCCGCGCAGTCGGTGCTCGGCCGCACGACCATCGCCGAACTCGCCGCCGAGGGTACGGCAGGCGCTGAGGGAGCGGTCTTCGCCAAGAGCGCTGAGGGTGTGGTGTCGCGGAGTACCGGTCCAGGGTCCTCGGTCCGCGATGTCTCTCCGGCGGTTCCGGCATGACCGAGGAGTCTTCTGGAGCGGTGGCCGGTCCACCGCCGGCGGAAGTGGCTCGGCCACTGGTCCGGATCACCGAGTACACCGATCCCGCCTGCCCTTGGGCCTGGGGCTCCGAGCCGGTCTTCCGGTCGCTCAGACAGACGCTCGGGCCGCGCGCGCGGTGGCGGCAGGTCTTCGGCATCCTCTTCGACGAGGACGACGATCCGGCCCCCGACCCGGATGCCGAGGCCCGCTGGTACGAGCGGTTCATCCACGAGGTCACCGCCCATACGCACGCACCGTACGCGCGCCGGCTGCACTGGCTCACCCGTACGAGCTGGCCCGCGTCCCTTGCCGCCACGGCCGCCAGGTCGCAGGGAGCGGAGATCGCCGAGCGGGTCCTGCGGCGGCTGCGCGAGAGTACGTTCGTCGTCGGCGCGCCCGCGGACACACCGGCCGGGATCCTTGGCGCCGTACGGGACATTCCCGGCCTTGACACCGACCGGCTGCTGCGCGACCTGGCCGCCCCACGGACCCGGGAGGCGGTCCGCTCCGACTGGGCGGAGACCCGTGCGCCGCTTCCGGAGGTGCTCGGTCTCGACGGGCCGGGACCGCATCCGGGCCGGGCGAAGGAGGTCGGCGACCGCCGCCGTTACGCGCTGCCGACTCTGCTTTTCGAGGGACCGGGCGGCCGGGTGTGCGTACCGGGATGGCGGCCCGTCGAGACCTATCTCGAAGCCGCCCGTACGGCCGCCGCCGCGCCGCTGCCGCGCAGGCCCGTACGGTGGTCGCCCGGCGAGGCGCTGGAGCGCTGGCGGAGTCTGACCGTACCCGAACTCGCCCTGCTCACCGGTGAGTCGGAGCCGCCGTCGGATGCCGTACGGATCGAGACGGGCCATGGACCGCTGTGGCTGCATCCCGACGAGACGCGTCCCGCAGCGGTCTGAAGAGGGCCGCCGAAAAGACCGGTCCGACCGGCGCCGAAGAGGCGTGACGGCAACCGTCGTACGCGCGTGGGCAGATGAAAGCGCAGGTCGCCAAGGTCTCGGACAATGAGACACCAAGAGGTGTCCATTGACAGCGTGGCGCCCGGCCGTGAGGATACGGGCATGCATTCGATGCACCCTGGTGTGGTCTGCCGCTACGTGGACTATCGGCGTACGTCCAGCGCCCTCTGTCGCTGACCCGACCGCCGACGCGGCCCCTGAGCCCCTTGAGGCTCTTCCGGGCCCTCGGCACTCCGGCCCTGCTCCGGATTCCCGCGCCGCGACAGCGGTGACCCGGGGACGTGGACCCGTACACCGGACCTCCGCCGACCGGCACGCCGCGCGATCTTCCGTGTGGCACTTCCCGCCATAGCCGCAGCCGTAGCCGCACGCCTCAAGCCGTATCGGAGCCCTTCCCGGCCCGAGAGCCGGCTGCTTCTCCTCACCCGTGTCCGCCGTCGGCGGTTCCGGTGCTGTCACGCCCCAATGCCGCGGCGGTGGACGGTACCGCGCTCCGTTGTGAGCTCATCCCGCCACAACGGCCCAGAAAGGTGGC
>NZ_FMDK01000587.1 GCF_900091995.1 Streptomyces sp. MnatMP-M17 | reverse complement strand
GAGCGCGTTGGCCCGTCCTACGGGCGCGGCGGCGGCGGACCGCGCCACGACGGACAGCGGTACGAGGGACACCGGCCCGGTCGACAACGGTCGCCGCCGCTTTCTGCTGGGCGCCGGAAGTCTGGGCGCCGCTCTCCTGCTGACCGGCTGCACCAGCGCGGGAACCGACGAGAAGGGCGCCTCACCGCAGGGCGAACCGCCCGAGGTGCTCCCGCCCAGGGCCGCCGCGGACACGGTCATGTACACCGCGCACCTCAGATTCGTCGCGCTGTCGGCGGCCCTGGAGAACCAGGCCGTGGGCGCCTACGGATCGATCCTCGCCGCGGCAGGAGCCGACAGGTTCGGCGCCGTACCGCCTGCCGTGTCGACCTTCGTCACCATGGCGATGGCCCACCACATCGACCATGCCAAGGCATGGAACACGGCGCTGACGGAGGCGGGCAAGCCCGCCGTCACCGATGTACCGCTGTCGAACCAGCGGGCGATCACCACCGCGCTGGACCGGGTCACCAGCGTGGACGACGCCGCCAAGCTCGCCCTCCAGCTGGAGGACCAGGCCGCGCAGACCTATCTCTTCGCCGGCTACAACGGCAAGACCGCCGCCGGGATCGAGACCGCGGCCACCATCGCGCCGGTCGAGGCGATGCATGTCTCCATCCTGCGCTTCATCCTCGGCCAGGATCCGGTCCCGGAGGCGTTCCTGCCCGAGGACCTGGCGGCGACGCCGAGTCTGCTGACGGTGTGAGGCGTACGGGACGGTGCGCGGCATACGGGTGCGTGCCCGGCGGCGGGCACGCACCGGCCCCGATGCGAGACTGACCAGGTCCGTCGCGCCGCTCCGGAATCGAGACGCCGCCTTGCCGCTCCTTCCCTTCGCCCGTAGCTCCGTAGCCCGTATCTCCGTGGCACCCGTGGTCGCCCTGCTGCTCGCCCTCACCGGATGCGCCGGCGCCGACGGCTCGGGCGCGGACAGCTCGGACAAGGGCCGCGAGGTACGACCGCCTCGGGCGGATCAGCCCTTCGATTACCAGCTCGGCGGAGCCTACGAGCCGCCCGCCGGTGTGCGTACCGTCATCAGGGACCGTACGGCGGACCCGGCCCCGGGCGCGTACACCATCTGCTACGTCAACGCCTACCAGGCCCAGCCGGACGCCGTGGCCTGGTGGCAGCGGAACCACCCCGAGCTGCTGCTGCACGGCACGGGCGGCGCGTCCGTCGTCGACGAGGAGTGGCAGGAGCCCTTGCTCGACATCTCCACCGAGGACCGTCGCGACCGCCTGGCGCATATCGTCGGCGGCTGGATCGACGGCTGTGCCGAGCGTGGGTTCGACGCCGTCGAGGCCGACAATCTGGACTCCTATCTGCGCTCGGACGGACTGCTCGACCGGCGGCAGGCGGCCGGCTTCGCCCGGCTGCTGGCGGAGTGCGCCCACCGCGCGGGCCTGGCGATCGGCCAGAAGAACGCGGTCGAGATGAGCGGGCTCAGGGACACGATCGGCTTCGACTTCGCCGTCGCCGAGGAGTGCGCGCGCTACGACGAATGCGGGCGGTACGCCGACGCCTATGGCGACAGGGTGCTGGTTGTCGAGTACCGGCGAACGGACTTCACCGTCGGCTGCCGGGAGTGGGGAGACCGGCTGGCGATCGTGCTGCGGGACCGTGATGTCGTACCTGCCGGAGAGCCGGGCCACACAAACGCGCGCTGCTGAATCCCGGCCGGGGCTATCCGGACCGTCGGAGCCGCCAGGGAAGTCTGAGTCTGCGGCGGTAGCGGCGCGAGGGAAGCATGGGACCGGTCGCGCGGTACAGCGGCTCCTCGTCCAGATACGGTCCGGTGTCGCCGTCCGCCGAGGTCCGCAGTCCCGGCTTGTCGTACCGGGTGGCGGCGATCACCTCGACAAGCTGCTCCTCGGTGAAGATCTCGGAACCGCGTACGTGCGGTACGAAGCCGACGAGTACACCGTCCTCCACGACCTCCGCCCGCAGTCCGAGGACATCGTCCATGTCCCAGATCGCCTCGCCCCCCTCGGCGAGCACGATCTGTACACCGCACTGGTAGACACCCAGATGGGCCATATGAGCCATGACTCCTCGGGCCCGCAGGGAGGACACGAGGCGGCTGGCGCGTTCCTCGTCCATCCGATGCCCCACTTCCCTGTGTTTCCCTGTGCGGAGGCTTTTGGACGTATATGTCCCGTGGCCCTCATGGTAAGCCGTTTCGCCGGGACGGCGAGTTCCGGGGGCAGCGCCCGATCCTGTCCCCGGGAGCCATGGATCAGCGAGTGGCGGGCATCACGTCGAAGGAGACCTGGACCGGTACCCGGGCGCCGGTCCAGCCGCGCACCTCCGGCTCGCTCAGCGAGCGGACCCAGACATCCACCTGCGCCACGAGGTCCTCGCCGGGCCAGGGACCGACGCCCATGACACGCATACCGGCCTCGGTGGCGGACCGGATCCCGCAGGAGGAGTCCTCGACCGCCAGGGTGTCGACGGGCTCGGAGCCGCAGAGCCGTGCGGCGGTGAGATAGACGTCCGGGAGCGGCTTGGGTCTGATCTCGCCCCCGGGCACCACGATGTGGTCGAAGTGGCCGAGCAGGCCTGCCGTGCCGAGGCAGGACTCCACGACTTCTCTCGGGCAGTTGCTGGCGACGGCGAGAGGAGCCAAACCCGCTGATTCCTCGACCAGTTGACGGGCGCCGGGCATGGTCAGCGGGTTGTCGGCGACGAGCGCGCGGAAGTGCCCGAGCAGCAGCGCGGTCAGGTCCTCGCCGAGTTCCGGGTGTCCCGCCTCCTCGGCCATGAGGCGTCCGCATTCGGTGTAGTGCAGTCCCTTGGTCCGCTCGGCGAAGCCGGGCATGGGTGTGAATCCATACGCGCGCAGCGCCAGAATTCGAGCGTCCTGCCAGTGGCATTCAGTGTCCATGAGGGTTCCGTCGCAGTCGAAGACGATGGCCGCGGGAGTCCAGGAAAGGATGCGATGAGCTGTCATCCGATTGTTCCGTTCAGAAGAGCCCGATAAGCGGCAGCACTGACCGCCGCGACGGTGCGAAACACCACGGGCACGCTGGTCACCCGCTGTCGGGCGGGCGCGATCCGGGCAGTCGCGGCCTTATGGAGAAGGCCGGTTGAGGCGACCACCCAAGAACATAACGATCGCTACGCTAGAGAGGAAAACTATTGGTAGTCAAGTGACTTCGCAGAGTATTTCCAGCCTTTACCTGTAGCGGAGGACACCAAAAGCCTTCTGTTCCCCGTCCTGGAGAAAACGGAACACACAGATGCCGTGGTACGGCACGCACATAATTCGAGCGGGCGGACTGTATTCGACAAAGCGTGCTGCTTCGAGCCGTCCGCCGGTGGGACGCAGCAAAGCGCCCCGGCTTTCCACGGCCGCGGCCTGGCGCGCGGCTTCCAGCAGAATGATGCCGGGAACATGATCCGTGGCGTGGTCGAAGAAGAAGGGGTGCCTGGGATCCGCCGGTTCGACCAGGAGGGTGCCGCCGTCGAGTCCCAGGACGACATCGTGCGCGCCCGTCACGCCCAGCCTGCGGATGTCGGGGCGAAGCCGGCCGATGGCGCTCTCCGGCGCGGCGGAGTGCGTACGGCCTGTCCGTACCGCCTCGTACCGTGCGCCGTCCATGACTCGCGCACCTCCTCCGGCCTGCGCGAACACCGCCCCGTGGGCGGAGAAGGAGACATCGAGCCGCAGTCCGGTGACCGAGCCGTCCTCGGCGGCGCGGCGCACATCGCTCGCCCGTACCGCGCAGATCACGGCGGTGGCGCCGAAGAGCGCCCGCGGTTCCGCCGACGGATCGATCTCGAAGAACAGATCGGTGATGAGCAGATGCGCGGTGGGCGCGACATCGAAATAGCGGAGCGGGATATAGATCCCGAGCTGGCGCAGTGTCTCGACGATCACCAGCGGACTGTGCAGATCGGCGCCGTCGCGCGGAAAAGTCGGATGGGACCGCGACCACGAAGCCGCGGCCTCGAACCCGGCGCCGTCCGGACTCCAAGCACTCCGCCGTACATCGGTGAGCAGCACCTCGGCCACGGAGTCCCGGTGCACCATCTCACGGGCGACGGTGCGCGACCAGGACAGTGGCCGGAGGTCCTCCATGGTGCCGCCGATCGGTGCGTCACCAACCGTTGTATTCATGCGACAAGAACACCGCAATTTTCGTTGCTACGCACGCCGGACCGGAGCCGCCAAGCCCGCCACGCCCGGCGGGAAAAGCCGCTACATTGCCTGCTGTCATTTAACGGAACGGCAATCCGGGGTACACGTGCGGGTTCGGGTGGAGCAGGTTCGGGCGAAAACGACGCGGAGGTTTCTCCTGGAAGCGGCGGCACAGTTGTTCGATGAGCGAGGTTACTCCGGAACCAGTATCAGCGATATCAGCGCGCAGTCCGGCCGTACCAGCGGAGCCATCTACTTCCACTACGCCAGCAAGGAGAATCTCGCCCTCGCCATTGTCGAGGAGCATTTCGCGACCTGGCCCAATCTGATCGACCGTTACAGCTCGTCCGACCGTCCGGCGCTGGAGCGGCTGGTGGCGCTGAGTTTCGAGGTGGCGAGGGCCTTCCGGGACGATGTGGTCATCCGCGCGGGCGCCCGGCTCTGGGCGGAGCGCACCGCCATCAATGTCACGCTGCCGAGGCCTTTTGTGGGCTGGCTGGAAACCGTCACCAAACTTCTCGAAGAGGCCCGTCAGGAGGGAGAACTCACCAATGGCGTCACGCCTCAGGTGGCCGCGCATGGACTCGTGTGCGCCTTCTTCGGACTGCACACCGTCTCCGACGCCCTGGAGGGACGCCAGCAGATCGAGGAGGCCCTGCACGATCTGTGGCTGCTGCTTCTGAACGCCCTTCAGACGGATCCGGATCCGGCGGCCCTGCTCGCGCGGGTGCGTGAACATCCTCTGACGCCGGTGCCGGCCGGAGGGCGATGAGCCGAAGAGCGAACGGCCGGACCCGGCCGGGACGGGGGGATGTCCCGGCCGGGTCCGG
>NZ_FMDK01000585.1 GCF_900091995.1 Streptomyces sp. MnatMP-M17 | reverse complement strand
CCGAGGCCCGAACCGAGGCCCGAACCGAGGCCCGAACCGAGGCCCGAACCGAGGCCCGCACCGGCGCCGACCGCAAGCCGATCCATCTCGCCGCCCACTTCCCGGGCGTCAACAACACCACCGTCTGGGCCGATCCGCGCTCCGGGTCCCAGATCGACTTCTCCTCCTTCGAGAAGCTCGCCCGTACCGCCGAGCGCGGCAAGTTCGACTTCTTCTTCCTCGCCGAAGGGCTGCGGCTGCGCGAACACAACGGTCTGATCCACGACCTGGACGTGGTCGGCCGCCCGGAGTCCCTCACCGTGCTGAGCGCGCTGGCCGCCGTCACCGAACGGCTCGGGCTGGCCGCCACCGTCAACGCCACCTTCAACGAGCCGTACGAACTGGCCCGCAGACTCGCCACGCTCGACCATCTCAGCGCGGGACGCGCCGCCTGGAACGTGGTGACCTCGTCCGACACCTTCACCGGGGAGAACTTCCGGCGCGGCGGCTATCTCGACCGCGCCGACCGTTACACCAGGGCCGCCGAGTTCGTCGCGACCGCCCGTGAGCTGTGGGACTCCTGGACACCAGCCGGGCCCGGCTCGCCGTACGGCACGCCTCGGCCCTTCGCCCACTCGGGACCGCAGTTCGAGATCGAGGGCGAGTTCACCGTCCCGCGCCCGCCGCAGGGCCATCCCGTGGTGATCCAGGCGGGCGACTCGGACGAGGGCCGGGAGTTCGCCGCGTCGGCGGCCGATGTGATCTTCAGCCGCCACGGCACGCCGGAGGAGGGCCGCGCCTTCTACACCGACACCAAGGCCAGGCTGGCGAAGTACGGCAGACAGTCGGCCGATCTCAAGATCATGCCCGGTGTGACCTTCGTCCTCGGGGACAGCGACGCGGAGGCGCAGGAGCGGGCCGTCGAGATCCGCAGACAGCAGATCTCCCCGCAGAACGCGATGCTCGCGCTGGAACAGGTCTGGGGCCGCGATCTCTCGGCGTACGATCCGGACGGGCCGCTGCCCGGGATCGATCCGGACCCGGACTCGGCACTGGTCCAGGGCCGCGTCCGGGTCGCGGATCCGCTCGCCGTCGCGGCCAGGTGGCGGGCGCTGTCGGAGGCCAAGGGCCTGTCCATCCGGCAGACCGTCATCGAGACCACCGCGCGGCAGTCCTTCATCGGGACGCCGGAGACCGTGGCCGGCGCGCTCGACACCTTCGTCCAGACGGACGCGGCGGACGGATTCATCCTCGTACCGCATCTCACGCCGGGCGGTCTGGACGACTTCGTGGAGCTGGTGGTGCCGCTCCTCCAGGAGCGCGGGGCCTTCCGCACGGAGTACGAGGGCGAGACGCTGCGGTCGCATCTGGGACTTCCCGATCCGCTACGGAGGCTGAAACGGTATGACGACGGACATCGGTACGGAGACTCATACGGGCGCGGGCGCGGGCGGGGACGCGGGCGCTGACAGCGCGGCCGAGGAGTGGCGGAGCTGGCACGAGCGCCGTACCGCCACGGTCGCGGCGCCGTACGGACCGCTCGCGCTCGTCGGTACGCACTGGCTCGCCGATCATCCCGAGGGACGGCTGCCCGGAGTTCCGGGGCTCTGGCGCGAGGACGGCGATGGCGAGGGCGAGCACGAGCGCGAGGGCGACGGCGATGGTGACGGTGCTGGTGTGGTGCTGAGCGCGGCCGACGGCGACGGGCTCACCGCCGACGGCCGGCCGCTCACCGGAGAGATCCGGCTCACCGCCGACAGCGGTCCGTTCGAGGCGTCGCGGATCGCGGCCGGGGAGCACAGACTCGTCGTACTGCGCCGCGAAGGACTCTGGGCGGTGCGCGACGTCGATCCGGGATCCGCCGCGCGGCGCACGTTCCGAGGGATCGAGGCCATGGTGTACGACGCGGAGTGGGAGCTGCCGGGCAGGTTCCGGCCGTACGACGAGAGCCGGACCGTCCTGGTCGAGAACGCCGACGGGCGTGAGCGGGGCCTCGGTCTGGGCGGTGAGATCGCCTTCAGCGTGGGCGGTACGGAGCACACTCTCCAGGTCGCGGTGGAGGCGGACGGCTCGCTCTGGGCGGTTTTCGCGGACGCCACCAGTGGAAAGGACAGCTACCGCTTCCGCTTTCTGCGCCCGGCCGCTCCGGCCGAGGACGGGACGGTGACCGTCGACTTCAACCGCGCGCTGCTGCCGCCGTGTGCCTTCGCGGACCACTTCATCTGCCCGTTCCCACCGCCCGGCAACACACTGCCGATCCCGGTCCCGGCGGGCGAACGTACGGTCGTGGGCTGAGCCGCTGTACGGATCTGCCGTTGCCGTTGCCGTGCCGTTCCACGTGACCCGACCTCGGTGCGCGGCCAAAAGCCGCCCTTGCGGCGGGAGTTGAAGGCCCTGATACTCCCGAGCAGCGCTGGCGGGGGCGTGCGCTCCGTCCGGGACGGACGGTCGTCCCCGGCCGCGCCTCACGGGCCCGTACCCCACGGAGGGCCCTCGATTCCTTCCGGGAGGAACGCCAAGTGAGGATCAAGCGCACCATCCGCCGCGCCGACGGGCTCAGGCGTATCCGTACGTTCGCCATGGTCACCGGACTCCTCACCGCCGTGGCGCTCGCGGTGCCCGCGGCCAACGCCGGTACGGTCCGTGCCACCGGCGCGAGCGGGCTCGCCGCCATCGGTGACGCCGTCCTGGACGCCGGCGTGACAGGCATCGCATGGCACGCAGACCCGGCCGCCGACGAGGTCGTCGTCACCGCGGACAGCACCGTCTCCACTGCGGAGATCGCCGCGATCGAGCAGGCCGCGGCTCCTCACGCCCGGGCGCTGCGCTTCGAGCGTACGGCCGGCCGGCTCTCCACCCAGCTCTCCGGCGGTGACGCCGTCTACACCGGGAGCGCCCGCTGTTCGGTCGGTTTCAATGTCGTCAGCGGCAGCACGTACTACTTCCTGACGGCGGGACACTGCACCACCGGTACCTCGACCTGGTACGCGGATCCCACGGGCAACACGGTGGTCGGCACCACGACCGGAAGCAGCTTCCCCAGCCGTGATTTCGGCCTCGTGCGGTACACCAACCCGTCGATCCCCGTGCCCGGCACCGTCGGCACCGCCGACATCACCGGCGCGGCCAACGCCACCGTCGGGATGCCCGTCACCTTCCGCGGTGCCGTCTCCGGTGTCCGCAGCGGCGTTGTGATCAGTCTCAACAACACGGTCAACTACGGTGGCGGACAGGTCGTCAACGGACTGATCCGTACCAATATCTGCACCCAGCCCGGCGACAGCGGCGGCGCGCTCTACTCAGGCACCCTCGCCATCGGGATTCTCTCGGGCGGCAGCGGAAGCTGCTCCGGCGGCGTCGGTACCTCGTACTTCCAGCCGATCGTCCCGGCACTCAGCACGTACGGCGTCAGCGTCTACTGACCGGCCTGGCCCCGGCCCGGCGCCCGCCCGGAGCCGCTCCGCACTCCCGCACGCCCTCCGCCGCCACCGTCGAGCCCCCGTCCGGTCTACTGGGCGGGGGCCCGCCCTTGCGCGGTTCTGAGACACTGTCGTGGTGGTCGGCCACAGGGTGGACGGGGGCTGTGGAGCAGTGGAACGTATCGGAGTGACCGGTCACAGAAACATCCCGGCCGAGGCCTACGCGCATATCAGGGCCGCCATCCAGTCCGTACTCCGCGGCCATCAGGGCTCGTTGGAGGCGCTCTCCAGCCTCGCCGCGGGCGCGGACCAGCTCTTCGCGGTCCTCGCCCTGGACCACGGAGCCCGGCTCACCGCCGTCATTCCCAGCGGTGACTACGAGGACGGCTTCGACGACCCGGCGGAACTCGCCGGCTACCGGCGGCTCAAGGACCGGGCCACGCTGGAGGTACGGATGGACTTCCCGCACTCCACGGACGAGGCCTACTACGCGGCGGGCACCTACATCGCCGACAACTGCGACCGTCTCCTGGCGGTCTGGGACGGCCTCCCGGCCCGCGGCCTGGGCGGCACGGGCGACATCGTGCGTTACGCGCGCGAGCGCGGAAAGCCGGTGACGGTGATCTGGTGCGAGGGCGTCAAACGCGCCTGAGAGAGCCGTGCGCGCACGTCGGCCCGCGACGAGGACCCCTCAACCGAGGTGCGAGCGTCGCCACAAGCCGCGTCGACGGCGACAACACCAGTAGACGCCGGCCGGGGCGGCCTGCCTCAGTTCCCCGCGACCGCCTCCGCCGCAGCGTCCAGAGCCCGTCCCCACGGGAACGCGGCAGGGCGCCCGTTCTTCGGCGGATGCGACTCGTATCCATCGGGACCGTCCAGGTACCGGACGCCTTGCGCTCGCAGGTCCGCGATGCTTCGGGCAACCGCTGGCTGGGCGCCCTGGGCCCGATTGAAGAAAGGCATCGCCAGCACGGGCACGCCCATGTTCACGCCCTCCGACACAAGTCCTATTGCCAGCGTGTCCGCGATGCCCGCACCCCACTTGTTCAGGCTCGTCGCGGACAGGGGCGCCACCAGCATCGCGTCCGCCTTCGGCAGGGCGTCAGACTGCCACGGCAGCTTGTACTGCGACCGCACCGGATGTCCTGTCAGCTCCTCCAGCTCGACCATGCGGGGCTCCCACCAGCGGGCCGCCGACGGCGTCAGGATCAGACAAACATCCCAGCCCGCGGCCTGAGCCTGCCGGACACCCTCATCGATGTACTGCGTGGGCCCGGCCGCGCACGCAATCAGATAGAGAACTCGTGTCATGCCCGGAGTCCACAGCGTTCCGCAAGGGCGCGCAAGCCCGCGCCTCCCGCGTCATGACCTGCTGCGCGGCCACCTCGTCGGTCTGGTCCGTATATCCGGTCGCACTGGCCACAGCGGCTGTTGACTGTTCTGCTGGAGCCGAGTCGCCGCGGACACCGAATGTTCGGGGAGCCTGCCGGACGGATAGGCTCCCGACCGTGATCGACCTTATGCAGGTGTCCACCGCCACCGAGACCCGCGACCAGGCCGTCCAGCTTGCGCAGTCCCTTGTGCGCGAGCGCCTGGCCGCCGGAGCGCAGATCGTCGGCCCAGTGACATCCGTGTTCTGGCATCAGGGCGAGTTCGGCACAGGCGAGGAGTGGCAGCTCCTCATAAAGACCCACGCCGACCGGTACCCGGCGCTCGAAGCGCACCTGCTGGAACACCATCCGTGGGACAGCCCCGAAGTGAGCGCCGTCCCCATCGTCGCCGGCGCGGAGACATGCCTCCGGTGGGTGGCGTCCAGCACCGACCCCGAATAGACCGTCAGCCCGTTGCCTTCACCGACACGGCATCCACGGCCGGAAGCCCGTGATGGGCGCCGAGGCGCGTGAGCGCCGACTTCCCCCGCCGCTCAGATAAGCGTCGGCCAGCCAGGAGAGCCAGTCGTGCCCGCACAGCACGACGGCCCCCACAAGTGGGGGTTGCTCGGCCGTACCTCCGGAGCCGACTGGCGGTACCGTTCTGAGTGTCAGCACAGAACGGGAGCCACTATGCCCGGCAACACGGACCTGTCCGCAGAGAGCATCGGCGCGCGTATCCGCGAGTTCCGGCTCATCCGCGACTACTCCCTTTCCGAGCTGGGCCGCCGCGCCCACGTCTCCGCAAGCCAGCTCTCCCGCATCGAAAACGGCGAAAGATACCCCAGCGAACCCATCCTCGCCACCGTCGCCCGCGCCCTCGGTGTCGGTGTCTCAGTCCTGCGAGGCCAGCCCTACATCCAGGCCCTCCAAAAGGACAGGCTGGACGCCTTGCTGACCCCGATCAGCACATCGTTTGACGACTGGGACATCCCACCGGACGATGCCCCACCTCCCCGCTCACTCGACGTTCTGGAGGCCGAGGCCGCGCGAGTCGTGCAGCTCCGTGTGAAGGCCGAGTTCTTGGAGATCGCCGAGCACCTGCCGGGGCTGATCAGCGAAGTCGCGATCACCACGCAGATGCACACGGCACCGGGGCACCACCGGGAGCGGGCCCACGACCTGCAAGCAGAGATCTCCCGGACGGCAGCGATCGTCGCCTATCGCCTCGGCTACATGGACCTCGCTCGGCTGGCGCTGGCGAGTATGGCTGTCGCCGCGCCGCAGTCCGGCGATCCGCGACAGGTCGCAATCGAGCGATACGAACGCGCGCAGATGGCAGCGGACAACTCCCGCCTTGACCGGGGTGTCTCGCTGATGCGGCACGCGTTGCGGGACCTGGACGACGACGGCAGCCGCGCCACCAGGGCGGTTCGCGGCACATTGCAGCTCCGGGCCGCTGTTCTTTCCGCACGCAACAGCGACGACGATGCTGCCGACGACTGGCTGGGGGAGGCCGCTGAGCTGGCGGACCAGATAGGGGAGACGCGGGACTACGCCTTGGCATTCGGGCCACTGAACGTGCAGTTGCACCAGATCGCGGCTGCCGGTGACCGGGACGAGCACGCGGAAGCCCTCGACCACGCGTTGCAGGTGCGGTTGCCGGAGGACTACCCGCCGACGAGAGCTGCCCATTACTGGATCGACCGGGCTCGCGCTGAGGCGTGGACAGCGCGGCCTGCGCTCGATTCGCTGTACTCGGCGCGTGATGCGTCACCGCAACTGACGCGCTACCACCACTCGGTACATGAGACGGTCGCGACACTGCTGCGGGGGAACCAGCGTGCGGATGAACGTCTACGGGAGTTCGGAGAGTGGTGCGGCGTCTAGCGCACGTTCTGTAGTCGGTCAAGCCTCTGTGCGTTGCCGATCGCGCAACGCACAGAGGCTTTTACGCGGCAACCATGTGACGGTCAGCCCACCATCCGCTACATGGAGCCGACCATGACACCCCAACAGGCCAGAACAGCCGCTTCCGGCGTTGAAGCCCTGCCGCTCGACTTCGCCACCATGCGCGACACCGCACAGCACGTTCTCGACTTCGGCGATCGACTGCTGGATGAGGACTTGGAGACTGCGGTTCTCCGGCTGCGTGGCCATTTGGCGCTGCTGATTCCGGAGGCGGAGCGCCGGCTCGGGCGTCTCTCCTCGGCCGGTATCGAGGAGGCGCGGCGGCGGCTGGTCGCCGATCCGGGGCTGCTCGGGCCGGGGCGGTACGCGCGGTGCCTGGCGCGGTCGGTCCTCACGCTGTGCACGCACCTGGGGCGAGGCGAAGAGGAGGAGTCCGAAATCCAGGGCGCACCTGCCCCGGAGCCGTGGGCACCGCCGACCGGGACGACCGTGGAACTGGTGGGCGCCGGGCGGTACTGGGACGCCGTACGGGTGCGTGCCGATGTCGGCGAGCGCGTGATCAAGCGACTGGGCGACACCAGCGGGGCGGTCATTCAGGACTCGTACGGGTCGGCCTTCTACTGGCTGGTGACTCCGGGCGCCGCAGACGCATGGGACTTTCCGTCGAAGCAGGTTGTGCCGCTGGGCGTCGCGACGTTCGTGGCCGTACCGCCTCCGCATTTCACGGACAGATCCCGCCGTCTCCGCTGGGTCGTCCCGCCGGCCGTGACGCGCTGTCTGACGAACGCCACGCTGCTGCACGGTGCGCTGGCCGCGGAGATTTCGGTGACGGAGTGACGGCCCGCCCGTCGCTGTCGCCGTCTTCGAGACTCCGGAGAATTCTTCTTCAATGCACTGGCACGGATATGCCTGGACCGGCCCCCGGATCGGTCTCTCCGCACTACGGCAAGATGCCCGGGAGTCCCCGGGCATCGACGTCCAGCCGATCGGCGTCGACGTCCAGTTGAAGCGGATCGCCGAGACCGCCACCGACTTCACCACTCACCGCACCGCCGATGAGGCGTTCGCCTGGCTGGAGGCGACACTTCAGGACTATCCGCGTGCCGCCAGGGATCCGCTGCCCGGGGATGCGCTTGCCGATGTGCGGGCGCGGCTTGACCGCGGCGGGGAAGTCGACTGGTTCTACTACTCCCTCGACGGCCGGTATGTGGAGCGCGCGTTGCGTGTCTGCGCCGGTCCGGGCGCTGTTGAGCCGGAGCCGCATCGGCCTCATAGCGGGTGCCCGCAATCCCCGTAGTCGGGCCGGCGCGGGGGCTTGCATCACACACTCAAGGACCGCGCGTGACACCCGCGCCTCGGCTCAACTGCGGTGCCGTACCAGCCAGTCGGTGTGCTGCGGTGAGACGATGCGCTCGGTCTCGTACACGGCGTTCGCCCACTGCTCCTCGGTCACCATCGTCTCCATCGCCGTGTGCATCGCCGCCAGGTCCTCCTCGACCAACGAGTGTGCGGAGATGAGAGGTTGATGGCGGCGGACCTCACTCCAGGCCAGACAGGCCGCGGCTGACGCAGACAACAGGCCCAGTACGGACGAGGATCCGGTGACCGAGAAGGTGCGCAGTGTGGCCAGGACGAGTGCCAGCAGAGTCAGCAGGGCGATGGTGGCCGACCAGAGCGTGGTGGCGCGGCGCGAGATCACCGTTCTGCGGTGGTACCAGTTGCGTTGTTCGATCAGGCGGTCCCTGACATAGGTCTCCTTGCGTATGGTGAAAGGCTTCTCGCGCAGCAGCCGCATGGGCCCCGTGATCAGTTCGCCGACCGGTCCCAGCACCCCCGTGACACTCCGGTCACCGCCCGAACCGTCGCGCGGATCCTCCCAGCCGACCTTCTTCAGCTCGTTGAGCCCTGCCTCCATCCGGCTGGTGAACAGTCCGGCCGCGTCGGCGGCACCGGTGTCGAAAGGTGCTCCATGGACGGCGTACCGCCAGGACAGTGATTTGATGAACTCCGCGGCAGAGCGGTTGAGTTGCCAGTGCGACTTTGCTCGCTGGCCCGCGGAGCGGAAGGTGAGCAGAAGCACTCCGGCGTACGCCAACGCGCTGAGTGCGCCGATGAGTTGGAACGAGCCCCCCACCTTCCCGCCCCAGGGCAGCGCGGCCAGCGCCGCGCCCACGACGAGCAGCAGGAGCTGGAGGCGGGTGGCCTGGACGGCCTGGCGCTGGCGTGCGATGGCGATGGCGTCCGCGTGATGGAAGAGAACCGGCAGATCAGCGTTTCGGAAGACCATGCTGTGCAGTGGTCCGCGTAACTCGGCCATGCGCGCCCCCGTCTGCTGTTTTGTTGTCACCCGAAAGGCGGAACGGTGTACTCCGCTCTGCCTCGTGAATTTCTGACTACGATTTGTCCCGGCATCGAGCGCCTGAGTTGCTGCCCGGGTGAACGAGAGTAAAGTCGAGCCGCTGACACTGCAACGGTGCCGTGTCTCCTCTTCGGACTACATCACCAAGGACGGCCGTCGTGACCTATCAGACCTCTGCCACCTTCGCCACTGCGAAGAAGAACAGGACTCCCCTCGCGGAGATCGATGTACGCGACGCCGGTGTCGCCAAGAAGCTCGGACGCGTGCTGCCCATGCCCACCGGTCGCACCGCGCGCGTCTCAAGCTTCAATTCCGCCCTCTGACTGGCGCAATGACAGGCCCGGGGTCCCATAGACTGGTGTAATGACAGGACCCTTGGTCCCATTTCGCGAGATCGTGTTGAAGGTCCACAGCAGGTGTGATCTCGCGTGCGACCACTGCTACATCTACGAACACGCCGATCAGAGTTGGCGCACCCGCCCCAAGGCAATCTCTGACGAGGCGATCTCATGGACGGCTCTGCGACTGGCAGAGCATGCCAAGGCCCACGCCCTGCCCTCCGTGTCAGTGATCCTGCACGGAGGGGAGCCTCTGCTGGCCGGGCCGGAGCGGCTGCGCCGCGTCTGCGAGGAGCTGAC